>DOJA01000148.1:0-3041 GCA_003511945.1 Phycisphaerales bacterium
GGACGGGCGGGGCGGGGCGGGGGGGCTCAGACGACGAGTTCTTCCTGGCCGCCTCGACCGGCGATGATGATCTCGCCGGCCTCTTCGAGACGCCGGACGATGTCGACGATGCGCTGCTGGGCGGCCTCGACATCGCTGACGCGGACGGGGCCCATGAACTCCATGTCCTCCTTGATGAGGGCGGCGGCGCGCTCGGACATGTTGTTGAAGATCTTGTTCTTGAGGTCCTCGGAGGCGGTCTTGAGGGCGAGGGCGAGTTCGGAGTTGTCGACCTCGCGGAGGACGGCCTGGATGCCGCGGTCGTCGACGAGCTTGACATCCTCGAAGACGAACATGAGGCGCCGGATCTCCTCGACGAGGTCGGGGTCCTCGGCTTCGAGGCCTTCCATGATGGCCTTCTCGCTGGTGCGGTCGGCGAGGTTGAGGATCTCTGCGACGGTGGGGACGCCCCCGGCCTTCTCCATGGACTGGGTGAGCATGCTGGCGAGCCGGGACTCGAGGCCGCGCTCGACCTCGCGGATGACCTCGGGGTTGGTCTGCTCCATGTTGGCGATGCGCTTGATCACCTCGACCTGCTTCTGGACGGGGAGTCGGACGAGGATTTCGGCGGCCTTGTGGTGCGGCAGGTGGCAGGTGATCAGCGCGATGGTCTGCGGGTGCTCGTCCTGAATGAAGGTGAGGAGGGAGTCGGACTCGGCCTTCTGGAGGAAGGCGAAGGGGGTGCGCTGGACCTGGGTCTGGATCTGGGCGAGGACGCGGTCGGCGGTCTTGGGGTCGAGGGACTGCTTGAGGATTTCCTTGGCGAAATCGAGCCCGCCCTCGCTCTGGTACTCGTTGGCGAGGGACACGCCGTAGAACTCTTCGACGACCTGGGTGCGCAGCCCCTCCGGGACGGTGCCGAGGGAGGCGAGTTCGCGGGTGACTTCCTCGATCAGTTCAGGGGCCATGGACTTGAGGATCTTGCCGGCGCGTTCCGGGCCGACGGCGAGAAGGACGATGGCGGCCTTGGAGACGCCGCCGAGTTCGTTCGCGTTCTCTGGGAGTTTTTCGCCTGGCTTGCGGGGCATGGGATCTCCGGCTCAGACTCCCTGAACCCAACGGCCCAGGAGACGGGCGGCGTCTTCCGGCTTTTCGTCGACGAGTTCGGAGACCTGCTCCATCATCTTGCGGTGCTTCATCTCGTCGTCGCTCAGTTCGAGCCCCTGGAGGACGGAGTCGGCCTCGGTGGCTTCGCCGACGAGGTCGGTGGTGCCCTCGAGCGCCGGGGGCAGCCCGACGAGTTCGGCGGCGGTGGGGAGCGATTCGCGCTTGGTGGCGCGCATGGCCATCACGACGACGAGCCCGAGCGCCACGGTGGCGAGCCCGCCCAGCATGAGCGTGCGGACGAGCCCGTCGGCGGCGAGGGTGCCGACGCCCAATCCCAGCGCGGACGCCCCGCTGGCGCCGCCCGCGCCCGGGAGGGCGCTCAGCGTGAGCACGGGGATCATGGAGACCTGGACCTCGCCGCGGACGGTCTGATCGGCGGCGGAGGTGTCGATGAGGGGCTCGATCTCGCGCTTGATGCGGGCGGTCTCGGCCTCGACGATGGGGTTGAGGTCGCTCTCGGCTGGCTCGGCGGGTGGTGACGCGGCGCCTGCGGCGGGCGCGGGCTGACGGGAGCGCCAGACCTCGACGAAGTAGCCGCGCGGGATGTTGACGACCGCGTTGATCTTTGTGGGATGCCCGCGGGGGTCGGAGATCTGGGTGGACTCGCTGCCGACGCGGGGATCGAAGCGGGTCTCGCCGGTGGTCTCCTTGGTGGTGGCGGCGGGGGCGCCCAGCCCGGTGATGTCCTGGCCGGTGTTGCTGCGGACCCCGGGCTCGCCGCTGGGGGCGGGCTGGCGGTTCTCGCTCTCGCGGGCGGTCTCGGAGAGGAGCGGGGTGACGGAGCCCTGGCCCTCGGGGAGGTACTCGTTGCGGGTGGTGTTGCGCCGGGTGACATCGACCTGCGCGTGGACGGAGACGATGACCCCCGGGATGTAGGCGGCGAGCATCTCGTGGAGCTGGGCCTGCTTGCGCTCTTCGACTTTGGTGACATATTCGAGGTAGGAGGAGGCGGCCCAGCCGCTCTCGTCGCGGGCGGACATCTGGCGGTTGGTGGCGCCGTCGATGACGCGGACATGGCGGACATCGATGCCCCGGGAGGAGGCGATCAGGTGAGCGATGCTGTCCACGGTGTCCTGGGAGAGCGCTCGGGTGGGGAACACGGTGGCTGAGGCCGAGGAGTTGGTGCGCGGCTCGCCCAGGCCGCGCCGGGAAGGAAGGTTGAGGATCACGCTGGCGGAGCGGATGCCCGACATGTGGGAGATGATCTGGGCGAGCTCGTTCTGGACGGCGATGACCTCCATCTGCTGGTTCTGCTGCTGGCTGAGGGTCCAGGATTGCTTCTGGATGAGGTTGTCGAAGAGGACACGGTTGTCGCCGGTGAGGACATTGCCCTCGGCCATCTGGGCGCGGAGGGTGTCGGCGACGGCGGGGGCGACCATGACCTCGCCTGCTGCGCCGGAGGTGAACTTCACGCTGCGGGTGCGGAGGAACTCCGCGGCCCGCTGCTGGTCCTCCGGGGGCTTGCCGGGGAGGAGCGCGACGGACTCGGACTGGCTGGTGTAGAGGGAGACGACAAAGAGCGTCATCGCCAGCAGGACGGCGACGGAACCGATGAGGAGCTTCTGACTGACGGTCAGGCGCGCGCCGGCGGCAAGGATGGTCTGCCAGGCGCGGGTCAAACGGTCCATCGTGGGCCTCCGTGCCGACGGGCGCGCGGCCGCCGCGCGCGGGCGGAGCGTCCATGCTCCACCGAGTCATGGACTTCGGAGCGATCGGGGTGGACGCTTCAATCTGCGCTGGGCGCAGGATCTGCACCGGACGGAGCGCAAGGCGTGCGCTCTGGGTGAGGCACCGGCCGTGGGCAGCGTACGACGCCCCGCGGCCGGCGCTGGCGATACCCGCCGAACGCTTGCTTCCGAGGCGTTGACTCCCGAGGCGGGCGATTCACTCGCCCG
>DOJA01000148.1:3127-5841 GCA_003511945.1 Phycisphaerales bacterium
GCCGCTCTACCCCTTCTCGACTCTTCTGCACGCTACGCGTGCAGAAGAAGTGCCCTAGACGCGGATCTGCTTGATCTCGTCGTAGGCCGCGATCATCTTGTTGCGGACGGCGAGCAGCATCCGGAACGCGGAATCGGCCTTGGCGGTGGCCATGAGGACGGTCTCGACATCGTTGCGCTGGCCGGTCTGGAGGTCCTCGATGGCGGTGGTGGCGTCGCGCTGAAGGTCGTTGACCTTGCTGAGGTTCTCCATCAGCAGGTCTTTGAAGGATGGGGCCTTGGGGTCGTGAAGCCCCCCCACTCCCCCGGCACCGGCGGCGCGGTCGCCCATGGGGTTTGGCCCCATCGGTGCGGAGGCGCGGATCAGTCCGAGCGGGTCAGTCATGGGCGATCGTCTTCTTCGGCTTGAGGGCGGGGGTTACGCGAGCAGTCGCAAGGCCTGGGCCATCATGCCCTTGCTGGCCTCGGCGGCGGCGACATTGGCCTCGTAGGCGCGGACGGCGTCGACCGCGTTCACATTCTCGGTGACGGGGTCGATGTTGGGGAAGTAGACATAGCCCTCGTCGGGGCTGCCCGCGGGGCGGGCGTAGGGATTGGTGGGGTCCCAGACCTTGCGGAAGTCGCCATCGTCCTCGCCGATGCGGCTGATGTGGACCCCCAGCGCGCGGGCCTGGGGGGACGCCGCAGCGGGGTCGCCGGCCTGGAAGACAGGAATCCGGCGTCGGAAGGGGTTGGGATTGCCCTGGGCGTCGAGGATCGCGTCGCGGTTGGCGAGATTGGCCGCGATGGTGTCGAGCCGGGTCCGCTGGGCGACCATGCCGCTGACGGAGATGTCGAGGGCGCCGTACATGGGGGACTCCGGTGGGCTGTGGCGAGTTGGAGCGGACGCTCGATGGATCGGGGTCTGAACTGAGGACGGGGCTACTCGGCGGGTTGTGAACGAGTCTGATCTCTGTTGCAGCGAGTCGCGGACCAGGGGCTCCCCTGGCGGGCGATTCACACGCCCGCCGCTCTACCCCTTCTCGGCCCGCTCGCCTCCGCGGGCGGGGTTCTAGACGCGTTCGGCGATGGCGGACTGGAGCAGGCCCATGCGGTTGCGGAGGAGGTCGCCCGCGAGGCGGAAGGCGGAGAGGTTCTCGACAAGGTCCTGCATCAGCCGTTCAAGGTCACGGTTGTTGCGGTCGTGGAAAAGGACGCCCCCCCCCCCGCCCCCGCCCCCGGAGTCGGTGGAGGGCGTCAGCGAGAGGGATCCGGTGCGGTCGATGCGGACCTCGCGGGAGTCGGCGAGGGGGAGGTCGCCCCGGACGCCCCCGGTGGCACTGCGCCGGCGATCGACGGCCTCGCGGAGCGATGCCTGGAAGTCGGCGGTGGAGACATCCCGCTGCTGGAAGCCGGGGGTGGACAGGTTGGCGATGTTGTGGGCGAGGAGGTCCTGACGCCGGGCGGCGAACTGGGCCATCCGTTCGAGGGTCGGCAGGGCGTCGGCGTTGGTGAGTTGCTCGATGAACACGGCGGGGGGTTACGGAGCAAGCGGCGGGCCAGTTTCGGTGATCGCGAGTCGAACGGTTTCGGGCCTTGGCTCTTAGAGCCCCTCACAGAATGACATGAGAGGGCTAAGAGCGACAGGCGGGACGCCTGTCCCACCAGATGGGGTAGGTCATTCTGTGAGGGACTCTTGAGCCGGGCGATTCACTCGCCCGGCGCTCTCCCCCCCTTCTCAACTCGTCCGCCTTCCCCCTCCGGGGGGGGAGAGCGGGGGGCGGACGAAGTGCCCTAGAGGTGGTCGGCGACGAGGTGCTGCTCCTTCCACTTCTTCAGTTTGAGGCCCAGGGTGCGGACGCCGATGCCCAGGGCCTTGGCGGTCTTGAGACGGTGGCCGTCGAAGCGTTTGAGGGTCTCGACGATGACCTCGCGCTCGATGTCGGAGAGTTGACGGGGCTCGCGGACCCAGCGGAGGGGCGAGGTGTCGGTGGCGGCAACGCCCCCCCCGGGGAAGACGGGGGAAAGGGCCGAACCGTTGGCGGCGGTCGGTGTGGCGGGGCGGGTCATGGGCATCGCAAGGCCCAGCCAGCCGCGGATGAGGTCGGCGGGGATCTCGTCCTTCTGGCACAGGACGACGGCGCGTTCGCACAGGTTCTGGAGCTCGCGGACATTGCCGGGCCATGCGTAGGCGGTGAGGAGGTCGAGGGCGGCGTCGGAGAGGCGCTTGGCGGGTTTGCCCTCGCGGGCGCAGATGGTGCGCACGAAGTGGGGCGCGAGGAGGGGGACATCCTGGGAGCGCTCGCGCAAGGGCGGGAGGGAGATGGGCAGGACATTGAGGCGGTAGAAGAGGTCCTGGCGGAACTCGCCCCGGGCGGCCTCGTTGGGGAGGTCACGGTTGGTGGTGGCGATGACGCGGACATCGATGGAGATCGTGGTGCTGGAGCCGACGCGCTCGAAGGCGCGCTCCTGGAGGACGCGGAGGAGCTTGGCCTGGATGTGAGGGCGGACCTCGCTGACCTCGTCGAGGAGGAGGGTGCCGTTGTGGGCGAGTTCGAAGCGTCCCTGGCGGAGTCGGTCGGCGCCGGTGAACGAGCCGCGTTCGTGGCCGAAGAGCTCGGACTCCATGAGGGACTCGCTCATGGCGGCGCAGTTGACGGCGAGGAAGGGCTCGGCGGCGCGGGCGGAGAGTTCGTGGATGGCCCGGGCGATGACTTCCTTGCCGGTGCCGGACTC
>DOJA01000287.1:0-146 GCA_003511945.1 Phycisphaerales bacterium
TGAAGCATTTTCCCCCGACCACGCCGGTCAACCCCCGGCCCGTCGGTCCCCGATCCTCACCCGCACGCCGTTCCCAGAGAAGAGACCATGGACCTCTCCAAGATCCGCAACATCGGTATCTGCGCTCACATCGACGCCGGCAAGAC
>DOJA01000287.1:297-4652 GCA_003511945.1 Phycisphaerales bacterium
AGCGCATCCTGTTCTACACCGGCAAGAACTACAAGATGGGCGAGGTGCACGAGGGCACCGCGACCATGGACTTCCTCCAGGAGGAGCAGGAGCGCGGGATCACCATCCAGTCCGCCGCGACCACCTGCCCGTGGACCCGCTCGGGCGTCGAGTACCAGATCAATCTCATCGACACGCCCGGCCATGTCGACTTCACCATCGAGGTCGAGCGTTCGATGCGCGTGCTGGACGGCGCGGTGGCGGTCTTCGACGGCAAGGAGGGCGTCGAGGCGCAGTCCGAGACGGTGTGGCGCCAGGCGGAGCGGTACCGCGTCCCGCGCCTGTGCTTCATCAACAAGATGGACAAGATCGGCGCCGACTGGGAGTTCTCGTTCAAGACCATCAAGGAGCGCCTGGGAGCCAACGCGGTCGCGGTGCAGCTGCCCATCGGGCGCGGGCACGAGCTGCAGGGCATCGTCGATCTGGTGGAGATGAAGGCGTACTACTTCGACGCCAGCGAGCTCGGCGCGGTGGTCGAGGAGCGCGAGGTCCCCGCCGACCTGCAGGACATCTGCGAGCTCTACCGCCACGAGCTGATCGACCAGGCCACCCATTTCGATGACCACCTGCTCGAGAAGGTGCTGGGCGACCAGCCCGTCACCCCCGCCGAGATCCGCGCCGCGATCCGGAAGGGGACCGTCAGCCGCGAGTGCTTCCCCGTCTTCACGGGGGCCGCGCTGCGGAACATCGGGGTCCAGCGCCTGCTGGACGGCGTCATCGACTACCTCCCCGCGCCCACCGAGGTCCCCGCGACCGAGGGCACCAACCCCCGCGACCCCGACGAGCACATGACCCGCCCCCACTCGGAGGCGGCCCCCTTCTCCGCGCTGGTGTTCAAGGTCGTCTCCGACACGCACGGCGACCTGACCTACATGCGCGTCTACTCGGGCGTCATCGCCAAGGGGCAGCGCGTCCTCAACGCCAACAACGGCAAGCGCGAGATCATCTCCCGCATGTACGAGATGCACGCCAAGGACCGCATCCCCCTGGAGGGCACGGGCGCCGGACGCATCGTCGCGGTCGTCGGGCTGAAGGACTCGATCACGGGCGACTCCCTCTGCGACCCCGAGCACCCGATCCAGCTCGAGCGCATGACCTTCCCCGAGCCGGTCATCAGCATGTCCATCGAGCCCAAGACCGCCGACGACAAGCGCAAGCTGGGCGACGCCCTGACCGTCATCCGGCGCGAGGACCCCTCCTTCCGCAGCAACTTCGACGAAGAGACCGGCCAGACCATCATCAGCGGCATGGGCGAGCTCCACCTGGAGATCATCAAGAACAAGCTCGTCCGCGACATGAAGATCGGCGTCGAGGTCGGCAAGCCCCGCGTCTCCTACCGCGAGGCCATCACCGGCAAGGTGGAGTACATCCGCGGGAAGTTCGTCAAGCAGACCGGCGGACGCGGCCAGTTCGGCGACTGCACCATCAACCTCGAGCCCTTCACCAAGAAGCAGGCCGAGGAGGACGAACTCGACTTCGAGGGCAATGTCGCCTTCGAGAACAAGGTCGTCGGCGGCTCGATCCCCAAGGAGTTCATCCCCGCGGTCGAGCACGGCATCCGCACCACCGCCGCCTCCGGCGTGCTGGCGGGCTACCCGCTCATCAACATCAAGGCCACGCTCGTGGACGGGTCGTACCACCCCGTCGACTCCTCCCAGGTGGCCTTCGAGCAGGCGGGACGCCTGGCGCTCATGGAGGCCTGCAACAAGGCGGGCGTCACGCTGCTGGAGCCGATCATGAAGGTGGTCGTCACCACCCCCGAGGACTACTTCGGCTCCGTCACCGGCGACCTCTCCTCGCGCCGGGGCATGATCGTCAACCAGGAAGAGCGCGCCAACACCCGCATCATCACCGCCGAGGTCCCGCTCTCGGAGATGTTCGGCTACACCACCACGCTCCGCTCGCTCACGCAGGGGCGCGCCACGAGCGCCATGGAGCCGCTGGAGTACCGCCCGCTCCCGCCGAACATGGTGAAAGAGGTCGTCAGCGCGGGCTGATCTGGCCGCGATCCCTACGCTCAGCCCGGCCAACCGAGCACTCACGCGCCGGCCCGCCTCCGATCGTGGCGGGCCGGTTCACTTTCTTGCAGCACGCTTCGGATATGCTTGCCCCCGCGGAGCCGCGCACGGAGCCACGCGCTTGGTCCGACTCACCAAGATCTACACCAAGGTCGGCGACGGCGGGCGGACCATGCTCGGCGACGGGACCATGACCCAGAAGTCCGACGCCCGCGTCGAGGCGTACGGCGGGGTGGACGAGGCCAACGCGGCGCTCGGACTCGCCGTCTGCGCCCTCGCTGAAACCCGCGGCCCGGTCGCCCAACAACTCCGCGAAGAACTGCTCCGCGTGCAGCAGGACCTCTTCGACCTCGGCGCCGACCTGTGCGTGCCGGTCGGCGAGAAGGAGGCCGCGGGATCTCGCCTCCGCGTCACGCCGGAACAGGTCGAACGCCTGGAGAAGGCCATCGACCGCTTCAACGAGCCGCTGCCCGCGCTGAACTCTTTCGTCCTCCCCGGCGGACGCGAGCCGGCGGCCCGCCTGCACCTGGCCCGCACGGTCACCCGGCGCGCCGAGCGCGCCGTGGCGCTCCTGCTGGAACGCGACCCCGCCCGGACGGTACCCCTCACGATGATCTACCTGAACCGGCTCAGCGACCTGCTCTTCGTGGCCGCCCGGGCGGTGAACGCCGAGTCCGGCGCGGGCGATGTGCTGTGGATCCCCGGCGCCAACCGCAAGGGCGAGGGAGGCTCGCCGGCGTGACCTCCTCCGTCACCACCGACTTCCGCGAGGAGTACGAGGCCGAGCGCGGGCGCCTGCTCCGCCGCCGATTCCTGTGGTACGCGGGCGTGGTGATCGGGCTGAGCGTGTCCTTGCTCATCGTGCAGATCGGCGTGTTCGCGTTCGTGCCCGCGGTCCGCGAGTACTCCCGACAGTTCTGGCTCCAGTTCGTCTTCGCCGCCCTTTCCACGGCGGTGTATGTGACCGCGTTCTTCTGGGTCCGGCGTCACACGCTCGACCGCGGGCAGACGCTCGGGCTGGTTACCCGCCTCATCGTCATCTCCGGCGCGCTCTCCATCATCGCCACCCCCGCCATCTTCGAGATGTCCCGCGACGAGGTCCGGCGCCAGCTCGAGTCCGACCGCGCCCGAAACCGCGAAGAGACCCGCGTCGGGCGCGGAGCGACGATCGTCATCGAGAACGCGCCGGCGCCCGCGGATCCCTCCGGCGCTCCCGAGCCCGTCACCGAGGTGGATGTCAACAAGCGCATCGCCCGTCAGGTCGTCCTGGGCAACGCCCTGGGCAGCATCTTCTTCACTCACTTCTTCGCCTGCCTCTTCCTCCCCTGGACCGCGCGGGAGTCCTTCAAGCCCATCCTCCCGCTGCTGGTGCTCAACGGGCTGGTCACCCTCTTCTACATCCGCCTGGTGCCCATCGGGGGCACGATCTCGATCGTCCTCTCTCCGCTCGTTGCCCTCCCGGGCATGGCCATCTGCTGGTGGCGCCACTCTCGTTTCCGCGATCAGTTCCACTTCCAGATGCTCAAGGGCCGCTACGGCGAGATGAAGCAGGACCTGGGCTTCGCCCGCCAGATCCACGAGTCCATGTTCCCCCAGCCCCTCCGCGACGGGCCGGTGCGCTTCGAGTTCCGCTACGAGCCCATGCGCCAGATCGGCGGCGACTACCTCTTCGCGCGACGCATCCCTCAGCCCGAGGGAAGACTCCCCATCCTCAACCTCGCCATCGTCGATGTCACCGGCCACGGCATCGGCGCCGCCCTCACCGTCAACCGCCTCCACGGCGAGATCGAACGCCGCTTCGGCGCGGACCAGGACTCCACCCCTTCCTCCCTGCTCACCGGGCTCAACGATTACCTGCACCATTCCCTCGCCACCCACTCCGTCTACGCCACCGCCCTGTTCGTCCGCATCGACCCCAACGACCACACGCTCCGCTGGGCCAGCGCCGGGCACCCGCCCGCCTTCGTCCGCACGCTCGACGGGCGCGTCGACCGGCTGGACTCCACCACCCTCGTCCTGGGCGCCTGCAAGGGCGACGACTTCGATCCCTGCGAGCAGCAGACCCGCTTCATGCCCGGCGATGTGCTCATCGCCTACACCGACGGCGCCACCGAGGCCCGGAACCAGCAGGGACGCATGCTCGGGGTCGATGGGCTCCTCCGCATCGTCGCCAGCGCCCGCCCGGACGAGGACGGCGGGTGGGCCTCGAGCGTCCTCCGCGCCGTCGACGCCCACCGCTTCGGCCCGCTCCAGGACGACACGCTCCTTGTCGAGGTCTACCGCCCGGTCACGATCTGA
>DOJA01000287.1:4724-5213 GCA_003511945.1 Phycisphaerales bacterium
GGGGGGTGGGGGGGGCCGCTCACCCGATGATCTCGGGCAGTTCGAAGAGCCCGTCGGTCAGGTCCTTGGGGCCTGACTCCGTCACCAGCACATCCGCTTCGTAATGGACGCTCGCCGAGCCGTCGGCCGTGTGGATGGGCCACTGCCCGTGACCCTGCGCCGTGTCCCCGGTGCCCACGCCGATCATCGGCTCCACCGCCACCAGCAGGCCCGGCCGGAAGACATCGAACGCCTCCGGCCATTCCGCCGGGCGCCCCGGGGGGGGCATGACATTCGCAATGAACGGCGGCCCGTGCAGCTTCCGCCCGATCCCGTGGCCCCCCAGCCCGCGGATGCAGTGGAAGCGGCACTCGCCCTCGACATGGCCCTGCACGGCGCGGGCGAAGTCGGCGTAGTGCGCGCCGGGCTGCATGGCCCCGATCCCCCGGCGCAGCGCCTCGCGCCCGCAGCGCATCAGGCGCCGGTTCTCCTCGCTGACGCTGCCGATGG
>DOJA01000287.1:5272-6373 GCA_003511945.1 Phycisphaerales bacterium
CTCCTCGCTGACGCTGCCGATGGCGTAGGTCCACGCCGCGTCCCCGATCCAGCCCTTGTGCCACACGCCGATGTCGATCGAGAAGAGGTCGCCCTCCTTCAACGGTTCTGTGTGCGACGCCGCCGTGCCGTGGACGATGCAGTCGTTCACGCTGAGGCAGGCGTGGGAAGGGAACGCGGGCAGCCGCCCCACGCGGTACCCCAGGAAGCACGAGCGGCACCCCAGGCCCCGGAAAATCCGCGCCACCTCCGCGTCGACCTCCGCCAGCGTGTGCCCGCGCCGAACGAACGACACCAGCCGCCGGTGCGTCTCAACAACGCACTGCGCCGCGGCGTACGCGAAGTCCGATTCAGCGGCGTTCAGCAACGGTGGGCGGGCCATGGCACGGATGCTAAGCGATCGGCGCCCCACATCCCCCTGCGAGGGAGGGAGTTCACACACCTCCCCCTCCCCCCGGGGGATGAGAGTGGGACGGGGGGAGGGACGCCCCGTGCGCCGGGCCGCTGGGCCTTCGACCGCCGCTCTGGGCTGCACGCGGGGCAGGGACGCGCGCCCCATCGCATCGGTTAGAGTCACCCTGTGGCGCTCGTCCCCAACACCCGACCCGCCCGCTGGCCCGACATTCCCCCGGATCGCTTCGCGCGGCTCATCCGCTCCGACTCGCCGGAAGGGTGCCGCGTCGCGCTGCTCGGACTCCCCGACGACCTGGGCGTGCGCCTGAACCAGGGGCGCCCGGGGGCGTGCGTCGGGCCGGACGCCTTCCGTGCCGCGCTGGCGCGATTCGGATGTCCCTTCGACGCGCGGTCCGACACGGCGCTGCCGGCGGTGGTCTTCGATGCGGGGGATGTGGTGCCCGCGCCCGCCGACACCGAGCCCGCGCTCCGCGAGACCCACGACCGCGTCTCGCAGGCGGTGCTCGCGCTGCACCGGGCAGGGCTGATCACCGTCTGCGTCGGCGGCGGGCACGACCTCTCGTTCCCGGCCATCCGCGCGCTGGCGTCGCACGCCGGGGGGATGGTCGGGGGAGTGAGTGTCGATGCCCACCTCGATGTCCGCGAGACCGCCGGCTCGGGCATGCCCTTCCGCGCGCTGATCGACGCC
>DOJA01000287.1:6432-7011 GCA_003511945.1 Phycisphaerales bacterium
CCTTCCGCGCGCTGATCGACGCCCGGCACCTGGACCCGCGCCGCTTCACCGTGCTGGGCGCCGGTCGGTTCACGAACGCGCGCCGTCATGTCGAGTACCTCCGCTCGCGGAGCGCGTCGATCGTGACCATCGATGAAGCGCTCGAAGCCGCCCGCAGCGCCGACGCGGCGCTCGCCCGCGCCGGAGCGCCCGCGTTCGTCTCGATCGACCTCGACGCGATCGACGGCTCTCACGCGCCGGGGGTCAGCGCGGTCAACCCGATGGGGTTCGACCCGCGGAGCGTGTGCGAGTTCGCACGCCGCGCGGGCGCGAGCGCCGGGGTTCGACACTTCGACCTTGTGGAACTCTCGCCGCCGCACGACGAGCCCCCGTGGGACGACACGCAGCGCACCCCGGGGCGCACCGCCCGCGTCGCGGCCCTGCTCCTCCTGCACTTCCTCAGCGGCCTGGCGGAGCGCCCCGCGCCGTGACGCGCCCCCTGCTCATCACGGACGCGCAGGTGGTGACGCCACCGCCTTCCTCCCCGCCGGGAGGATCCGGAGGGCCGGGGCCTCACGCTCCCTCCCCCCCGGGGGGTGG
>DOJA01000287.1:7070-7432 GCA_003511945.1 Phycisphaerales bacterium
GGGGGAGGGCCGGGGAGAGGGACCTCCTGGTCAACCCTGCGCACCATCCCTCGCGCCGACATCCTGATCGAAGGCGGCGTGATCGTCTCCATCACCGAAGGACCATCGGCCATGCGGGCGCACGGCGCGTCGCTCGTGATGCTTGATGCTGGCGGGCGCGTGCTGATGCCCGGGTTCGTCGATGCGCACACGCACGCGCTCTGGGTGGGCGACCGGCTCGACGAGTGGGACCAGAAGCGCCGCGGCGTGCCCTACCTCGACATCCTCAAGGCCGGGGGCGGGATCATGTCCACCGTCCGGGCCGTTCGGCGCGCCGGCCCGGCTGAGCTGGAGCACGCCCTGCGCGCGCGCCTGCGGGCGAT
>DOJA01000292.1:0-2768 GCA_003511945.1 Phycisphaerales bacterium
GCGGGGGCGGGGGGCGGAGCCACGCCGGATGAGGTCCGGGCCATCGCCAGCGAGGTGCTCGCCGACGCCCAGACCCGGTCCTCGCTGCTGGCGAGCGGCGGGCTCGCGGGGCACGACGGGCGCTTCTTCCTCGCGTCGGGCGACGGGAACTTCCGGCTGAACATCGGCGGGCAGATCCAGTTCCGTTACACGACGAACTTCCGCAGCGACGACGACGACGCACCCAACAGCGACGACTTCGAGAGCGGGTTCAGCGATCCGCGGACGCGCGTCTACTTCGACGGGCACGCCCACGACCCGCGGCTGTTCTACCGCGTCATGCTCGACTTCCGGGCGGCGGGGGGCGACGGGTTCCTTCAGGACGCGTGGGCCGGCTACCGCTTCGAGAACGGGCTGACCCTCCGGGGCGGCGAGGGCATCACCGCGTTCATGCGCGAGTGGTTCATGGGCGACTTCAAGCTGTTCACGGTCGAGCGCTCGCTCCAGGCGCTGGTGTTCGGGCAGTTCCGCTCGAAGTTCATCGACCTCAAGTACCAGACCGACGACGCGCCGGTGCGGGTGATCGGCACCTTCTCCGACGGCTTCCGTTCGACGAACACCGAGTTCGACGCCGACCCGGCGGACTGGGCGCTCACAGGTCGGGCGGAGTGGAAGTTCGCGGGCTCGTGGACCCAGCTCGAGAACGAGTACCGGAGCCCGCGCGGGAGCGACTTCGCGGGGGCGCTGGGCGGGGCGGTGCACATCGAGCAGGGGCCCAGCCGGGTGGCGGGTCCGGGGGGCGTCGCGGAGCAGACGCTGCTCGCGTGGACGGCGGACCTGCTGCTCAAGGGCGACGGCTGGAACGCGATGCTGGCCGGGGTGGGGTACCACACCGAGGACGAGGCGGGCGTGAGCGGCGCCGACTTTGATGATTTCAGCGCCCTGGCGCAGGGGGGCGTGCATGTCACCGACGATGTCGAACTGATCGGGCGCTACGAGGTGATCATCCCCGACGGGGACCGCGCGGGGGACGATCCGCTCAACGCGGTCACCGCGGGGTTCAACTGGTACCTGCACGGGCAGGCGGCGAAGTTCTCGTTCGCCGGGATCCTGTTCCTCGACGACACGAACGGCACCACGGCGGGGAACTTCGGGAACACCGGCCCGCGGACGCCCACCAGCCCGGCGTTCGGGTCGCTGCCCAGCACGGAGGCGGGGCAGGTGACGGTGTGGGCGCAGTTCCAGTTGCTGTTCTGACGAGGACGGGCTGATATCCGTCACCGATCGAATGAAGAGGGGCGCGGGCAGGCGACATCAACGCGGGGCGGGTTGAAGACCCGTCCCGCCAGGAGCGCACGATTCATCGGTGATCCGTATGAAAGGGTCCGCAGGTGCGGTAAGGTGGGGGCGCGATGAGCAAGGGGGCATCCAGGTCTGGCGGGCGGGCTCGGACGGCGCGTGTGGCGCTGGCGGCGCTCGCGCTCGCGGGCGGGGCGCTGGTGGGGGCGACGATGTACGGGTTCTCGTACGCCGAGGGGCTGTCGTACCTGTCGAACGACCCGCGGGCGTGCGTGAACTGCCACATCATGAGGCCGCAGTACGACGGCTGGCAGAAGGCCAGCCACCACGCGGTGGCGGGGTGCAACGATTGCCATGTGCCGCACGACCTGGTGGGGAAGTACCTGACGAAGATGGACCACGGGTACAGGCATTCGAAGGGGTTCACTTTTCAGGACTTCCACGAGCCGATCCGGATCACGCCGGGCAGTCTGCGGGTGGTGGAGGACAACTGCGTCCGTTGCCACAGCGGGCTGGTGAGCGGGATCGTCGGGGGCGCCCACTCGGGCGACGCCCATGGGTCGGTTCACGACACCGGCTGTGTGCGGTGCCACGCGGCGGTGGGTCACGGTTCGAGGCGGTGATCGGTGCGGGTCGGTGGCTGCGAAGCAAGGGGCGGTGAACGATGAGCACGGGGCACGGACGACGCGGGCAGGCGTGGGTGTGGGGTCTGGCGGCGCTCGCCGCGGTGGGCACGGCGGCGGCGCTGGCGCTGATCATGAACATCCAGCAGCGCAAGACCGAGGCCAAGCAGGTGGTCTTCTCGCTGGTGGATATCGACGAGACGACGGTGGACCCGGCGGAGTGGGGCAAGAACTTCCCGCGCCAGTACGACTCGTACAAGCGCACCGTGGACATCGATCGCACCCGGTACGGCGGGAGCGAGGCGTTCAACAAGCTCGAGAGCGACCCGGCGTGGAAGACCCTGTGGGCTGGGTACGCGTTCGCGATCGACTTCAACGAGGAGCGCGGGCACGCCTACATGCTGGACGACCAGCGGGAGACCAGGCGCGTCACGGAGCGGAAGCAGCCCGGGGCGTGCCTGCACTGCCACGCCTCGGTGACCGGCGCGTACCGCAAGGTGGGGGTGGAGAAGGGCGCGCCCGGTGCGGTCACCGATCCGCTCCTCTCCGACGCGGGGCGGGAGCAGCTGATGAAGGGCTTCGAGGCGGTGTGCGCGATGCCCTACGCCGACGCCACGGCGCTGGTCAATCACCCCGTGTCGTGCACCGACTGCCACGATCCCCGGTCGCTCCAGCTCCGCATTACGCGCCCGGGGTTCCTGAACGGGATCGCGGCGTTCGCCGCCAGCGACCAGCCCTCGCCGCACCTGCCCAGCATCGAACGCTGGCGCCGCGACGGCCGGAAGGGGCAATACGAGCCCAACCGCGACGCCACCCGGCAGGAGATGCGCTCCCTCGTCTGCGCCCAGTGCCACGTCGAATACTATT
>DOJA01000292.1:2842-2992 GCA_003511945.1 Phycisphaerales bacterium
TACTTCAAGGGCGAGGGCAAGCTGCTGACCTACCCGTGGTCGGGCGGGCTGAAGGTCCAGGACATGCAGGCGTACTACGACCAGGCGGGGTTCAAGGACTGGGAGCACGCGATCACCAGGGCGCCGATGCTCAAGGCCCAGCACCCCGAG
>DOJA01000228.1:0-248 GCA_003511945.1 Phycisphaerales bacterium
CGGGGGCGGGGCGGAAGCGTGAAGCCGGGCGGTAGCCGCGCGCACCTCGGCGATGCTGTCGCGCCCCCCGAACGGGTTTGGCTCGCTGGCGGGATTGTACGGATCGGTCAGCCAGGCGCCGTCAACGACCAGGCGGTACCGGTGGCGCCCCGGGGGCAGGCGGAGCCGGACCTCGTGCAGTCCGGTGAGGGGGTTGAAGCGGAGCGGCGTGGCCGCGGTGGACCAGGCGTTGTGCTCGCCCGCGAGAA
>DOJA01000228.1:458-731 GCA_003511945.1 Phycisphaerales bacterium
GTGGGCGAAGAGCACGCCGTCGCCCGTGTCGTGCGCACCGATCAGATGGGCGGCGGGCAGAGGCGCCGTCTCGATGGCGTGCATGGGTGGCTGGTGGACGGACACGGGCGACGGCGGCGGATTCCGCAGTTCGGGCGGCGAGTCGGACAGGTCGGGGTCGGTCGTCAGCCGACGGGAGATCTCGGCGCTGCGGACGACGAGCCGGCGCGCGCGGGCCGCGAGCTCGGCGGCCCGGGTCAGGGGCGCGGATGGGGGCGCGGATGGGGGCGTGGA
>DOJA01000228.1:955-1322 GCA_003511945.1 Phycisphaerales bacterium
GATGGGGGTGTGGATGGGGGTGCCGAGGCCGGTGCGCCCACGGGTTCGGGCGCCGGCGCGGCGCGGGCGGAGAGGAACTCCTCCCGGGCCGCGGTCGAGGTGGTGACCAGTTCGTTCGTGTCGTCCTCGTCGGCGCACCGCGCCGGGGCCGGGTTGGCGGCGTCCAGTTCCGAAGCGAGCAGGTCGTAGTCGGTCGCGCCGTCGCAAGCGGGGTCGAGTTCGTGGACGGGGATGCCCAGGGAGGCGGCTTCGCGGAGCCGCGGATCGAGCCGGATGGTGGTCTCGGCCAGGCGAGACTCGTACTTCCTGCGGAGCTGAGCCATGACATCCAGCGCCAGGGGGCTGTCCGGATCGTGCATGGTGGCGA
>DOJA01000228.1:1398-1908 GCA_003511945.1 Phycisphaerales bacterium
CGTGCATGGTGGCGACGACGCGGAATCCCGCCTGCGTGCCGAACCGGCGACAGACGGCCCGGAGGGTGGCGATCTGCTTGGCGGCCCCCTGGAGGGCGAAGAACGCCGTCTCGACGGGGATCAGCACCTCCCCGGCGGCACGGAGGGCGTTGAAGGTCAGCAGCCCGATCGATGGCGGGCAATCGATGAGGGCGTAGTCATAGCGGGAGTCCACCGAGGCCAGGAACACGGCCAGGCGCGCCTCGCGGTCGTCGCGGTCGGCCAGCCCGCCGCGGGCGGCCTCGACGCCGGCCAGCTTCGTGGTGCTGGGGATCAGGTCCAGGTTGCGCGCGACGGTCCAGACCAGTCGCGACAGGTCGATCGCCCGCCCGGCGTGGAGGAGGGCGTCGCCGGACTGCAGGTCGATGGCCTCCTCGGGCACCGCGAGCCCTACGGCACAGTGGGACTGGGGATCCAGGTCCATCAGCAGCGTGCGGCGTCCCCGGCGTGCGAGGGCGGCGGCGAGGTTGA
>DOJA01000228.1:1976-4384 GCA_003511945.1 Phycisphaerales bacterium
TGATCGCGGTGGTGGTCTTTCCGCTGCCGCCCTTCTGGTTGATGATGGCGAGCGTGCGCAAGGGTGACTCCGGCGGAACCCGCCGCGGAGCCCGCTAGCGCAAGGGGGGCGTCGTCCTGGGCGCCCTGGCGTCCGGCGTCCCGCGGGTCCGCTGTGGGGGGAACATCGGGAGAATGGGGCGGCGGGCTTTGAAGAGGGGGGAGGGGCGTGACCCGACCGGGCCGGTTGACCGCCTTCTCCGCGCCGGGGCACCGGCAAAAGCCAGGTCGCGTTGGTATCGACGTCGGCCTATACTCCGCGAACCTAGGTCCGATGGTGGCCCTAGCCCAATGTTCAAGGCGACAGCGCCTTGGCGAAAGGAACATGATGAAGACTCGTTCTGTTGCGCGCATCCTTCCGATGCGCACCGCCGGTACGCACCACTTTGTTGAGAGGGCATACCGGGAAACGGGGGCGTTCCAGTGGGTCCGCGAGACCTTCGTGAATGCCGTCGAAGCGGGCGCGACCCGCATCGAGTACTCAATCGACTGGCAAGCGGTGGAGAGTCACGGCGTGTATCGGCGCGTGATTGCCGACAACGGCCGGGGTATGTGCGCTGAGGAGCTGGTTGAGTTCTTCAATACGTTTGGCGGGAGCGGCAAGCCTATCGGCGGCCTGCATGAGAATTTCGGCATCGGTGCAAAGACCTCTCTCTTGCCGTGGAATCAGTACGGCCTTGTCGTCATCTCTTGGCGGGAAGGTGTCCCTTCTATGATTTGGGTCGCTCGGGATCCGGAGTCTCAGGAATTCGGGCTGAAGATCGAGGAGGCTATCGACCCGGACACTGGAGAGCTTGCCCTCGATGAGGTGTACGCCCCGTACCCCGACGACGACCACGGTTGCGACTGGAGCCAAGTGAAGCCGTCATGGATGGGGGATAATGGGACAGTAATCGTCCTGATGGGGAACAGTCCGACGGACAACACCGTCTTGGGCGACCCGGAACGTCAGGAATCCGACATCAAGGGAATCGCCAGTTATTTGAACCGCCGAATCTGGAGCATTCCCGCAGATGTTGCGGTCCGGACGCTTGAGTTTCACGCCGGCGATCGCGACAGGTGGCCGAAGTCAGAAGCCGAGTCGGCGGGGCAGACGGCGAGCGCCGCCGGTGTTGTTCTCACGCAATGGCGCAATATTGAGGGCGCCGCTTTCTACATCAGGTATCCCGTTGAGGGGTTCAAGCGCGGAAGACTCGTTGACAGTGGCACCGTCGCATTGGAGGGAGGCACCGAAGTCGATTGGTATCTGTGGGACGGTGATCGCCCGCGAGTCGGCTCGTACGCTGCCGAATCAGGCTACATCGCAGCACTCTACAAGAAAGAGTTGTACAACATCCAGATTCATCACGCGACCTATCGCTCGTTCGGTATTTCCGAAGCGGGGGTGCGTCGAAACCTGTGGTTGATCGTTCGGCCTCCCCTTTTAGACGACGCGGGGAGCAAACATGGTGTCTACCCGCGCCAAGATCGAAACGCGCTGCTGCTTCGAGGTGGGCCTAATGCGGGTCAAGAACTGCCGCTGACGGATTGGGGGGCTGCATTCAGCGAGCGCATGCCCACGGCCGTCCTCGAGGCAATTCGCCGGGCGCGCGGGGATCGTGCGGTTTCTCTTGATGACGCTTCGTGGCGAGACCGGCTGGCCGCTCGATTCGGAACCCGCTGGCGTATCGCAAGACTGCGATCGCGCACTGGGGGACATCTGCGCATGTCCCTCCAAGAAGCTGGGGGGACTCCGAAGAAGAAGGTTCGTGTCCGTCGTCCCGAAAGCCCAGGCGCTGGCGGTGGTGGTGGAGGTGGCACGCGCGGAGCGGTGACCATTGGCTCTCGGCTCGGTGACGCGCCTGCAGAGCGTGTCAAAGTCGGCGGCGGAATTCCGCGATTCCGAGCTGTCGGCGGCGAGCAGTTCAGCGAAGGAATGATGGCCGCATGGCAGCCCAATGATCCAGAGTTCCCTGAGGGCGCCGTTCTGATCAACGTGGACCATCCGGTACTCCGTGCGCAGATTGAGTACTGGCAGGGGCAGTACGCCGAACACTTCGCCGACGACATAGAAAAGGATGTCATCGACGCATACGGTGAGATTGCCGTCGCGAAATTGGCCCACTCTGCGTTCCTGAGCGGAATCGTGCCGTCCAAGGTGATCGAGGAAAAAATGCGTTCTGAAGAGGCGATGACGATGGCCCTGCTGGGACTGATAGGCGAGGAAGCCGTCATCGCGCCTCGTCTTGGCGGCAAGTTCAAAAAGCAACGTCACGACTAGCCAAACTGAAGCGAATGCGAATCGCGGAGGGTCGGATACATTCCGACCCTCCCTTCTTTCTCGCTTAGGAGTGTAGCGCCAAGACTCACTTAGAGACTGTTTCAGAACGT
>DOJA01000331.1:0-520 GCA_003511945.1 Phycisphaerales bacterium
GGGCGATCCGGGGGGAGTTCCGGGGGGGGAAGGTCACGCGCCGGGTGCTGGTCCACAACCCGTTCGACTTTGATTGGGGCGTCCGCGGCGTGGCGTGGGGGACATTCATCGCGTGGATCGTGGGCGGGGTCATGATCACCGTCATGCTGGCGCGCGGGTCGCACGGCGTGCGTCTGCGGGCGCGCCGCCTGCGTCCCCACTGGCACACGCTGCGCCGGCTGGTGCGGGTGGGCATGCCGAACTTTCTCGAGACCCTGGGCATGTGGTTCGGCAACTTCCTGGTCGTGCTGTTCGTGGGGTGGATGGCGATCCCGGGGGCGCTGGGCGCGCACATCGTGACCATCCGCATCGAGGCGTTCTCGTTCCTGCCGGGGTTCGCGATGTCGCTCGCGGCGGCGACGCTCGCGGGGCAGTACCTGGGGGCGGGGAGCCCCCGCCTGGCCCGGGTCGCGGTGAATCGGTGCATGCTCGTGGCCGGCGCCTTCATGGGGGTGGTGGGCGTCGTGCTGGCGGCGTGGGG
>DOJA01000331.1:606-1079 GCA_003511945.1 Phycisphaerales bacterium
GGCGTCGTGCTGGCGGCGTGGGGGAGGCCGATCACCGGGCTGTTCACGCAGCAGCCGACGCACCTGGCCCTCGCGCCGACGCTGCTCATTGCATGCGGCGTGGTGCAGCTGCCGTTCGCGTTCGCCATCGTGTACCGCGGGGCGATCCGGGGCGCCGGTGACACGAAGGTGGCGATGTGGCTGACCTGGCTGACGACCTACGGCGTGCGCCTGCCCCTGGCGTGGCTGTGCAGCGGCGTGGACATCCCGCTCGCGGGCGGCGGGACGATCCCCAACCCGGCGCCGCTCCAGCAGTGGTGGGGCGTTCATCCGCTGGTTGGGCTGTGGATCGCCCTCTGCACGGAGCTGTCGATCCGGGGTGCGGTGTTCTCCGCCTACTTCCTGACCGGGCGCTGGGCGCGGGTGCGGGTGTAGGGGGCTTCGTCCGCACGCTTTGCGTGCAGACGAGTCGAGAAGAGGTAGAGCGGCGGGCG
>DOJA01000331.1:1181-3988 GCA_003511945.1 Phycisphaerales bacterium
GAGAAGAGGTAGAGCGGCGGGCGAGTGAATCGCCCGCCTTGAGAGCCCCGACCTCGGGGTCAGGAGTTTCGTGCTTCGGGTCACCCGCGTGGGGCCTGGACGCCTTGCTGCCCCCAACTCGCGACGATTCCGCAATGCCCTCAGCGAAAAGCTCTAGGATTCCGCGATGGAGACTCCTGGCCGCCCATGTCTGGTTCGTCTCGCCCGGCGCGAGGACCTGGCGTCGATCTTTGCGATCTATGACGAGCAGGTGCTGCACGGGGTCGCGACCTTCGACACCGAGTGCAAGAGCGGCTCGGAGCGCGAGGAGTGGTTCGCGAAGCACGCGCCGGAGCGTCATCCCGTGATCGTCGCGGTCGATGGGGGATCGGGCGGCGAGGTGGCCGGCTGGGCGTCGCTCAGCGCGTGGTCGGAGCGGTGCGCCTACGCGCGGGCGGCGGAGGTGTCGGTGTATGTCCGCGGGGACCGGCGCGGGGGCGGGGTCGGGACCCTGCTCATGGGCGAGCTCATCGCGCGGGCGCGGGCGAACGGGCTGGGGGTGCTGCTGGCGCGGATCGTCGCGGGGAACCCGGCGAGCGTCCGGCTGCACGAGCGGTTCGGCTTCGGCACGATCGGCGTCATGCGCCGCGTCGGCGAGAAGTTCGGGCGGGTGCTGGATGTGCACCTGATGGATCTGCAGTTGGATGGAGTGGAAAATGGAGAGTGGAAAATGGAAAGCGGAGGCCGGAAATCGTGAGAGCCGGAGGCTGCATTGCAAGTGATCAACGGCCGCCGTGAGGAGCCGCACTCAAAGCGATCCCCTATTCCCTCTCCCCTTTCCACTTTCCACTTTCCACTCGCCCCTCACGCCCCGATCTTCAGTCGCTGGGCGAGGTGGTCCGGCAGGCCGCTGCGTTCGATTTTGCGGTGGACGGAGTCAATGTCGTAGGCGACGCGACGGACGCTGAAGGTCCGCCGATCGGTGTCGAGGAGCCCCCAGGCGGCGCGGTGGTCGCGGTCGCGCGGCTGGCCGACGCTGCCGGGGTTGAGGACGACCCGGGGGGCGCGGGCGCCGGGTGGGATCACCAGTTCCGCGCCTTCGGGGACGGTGACCGACTCGAGCGTCGCGCCGCGGGCGTCGGGATTGTCCAGACGGTGGGGGTCGTTCGGACGGTGGGGGTCGTTCGGACGGTGGGGGTCGCTTGGACGGTGGGGGTCGTTGGGGTCGTCGGGGTCGGCGGTGAGGATGAAGGCGCCGGGCACATGGGTGTGGCCCACGCAGCCGACGGGCGTGCGGAGCCCGCGCAGGGCGCGGAGGGCGGCGCCCGGGGTGGTGAGGTACTCGTAGCGGTTGGGGCCGAAACTGCCGTGAGAGAGGGAGACGCCGGCCACGAGGGCGGTCCGGCGCATGGATCCGATCAGCATGAGGTGCCCGGAGGTGAGGCGAGAGCGGGTGAACGCGACGGACTCCTGAGCGCGTTCGTTGAAGGCGAGTGCGAGCTCGGGCCGGAGGATCGCCTCGTCGTGGTTGCCCAGGATGGAGACGATGCAGTGCTGGGCGACGAGGTCGAGGCAGAGGTCGGGGTCTGGGCCGTAGCCGACGACATCGCCCAGACAGACGAACAGATCCGCCCGGGCGATCTCCGCGTCGCGCAGCACAGCGCCGAGGGCCTCGGCGTTGGCGTGGATGTCGGAGATGAGCGCGATCCGCGGCACGGTGAGCGGCCCCCTTCGGAGTATCCTTGAGCCATCGGCCAGCCGGGGGTGCTCGCTGCACCGGGCGGAACCGGGTGGCTCTCTGGACGCTTGTACGAGCCCCCCCCGTCGCGATTTCACGAGTCGAGCGTCCGCGCCGAAGGTCCGCCCGCCATTACACTGCGCAGACCCACCCGACGGGCCGATCCGTGCGCACGCTCAGCACCACCGTTCCATTCGGATTCGACTTCGACACCGTTCGGTGGGTCGAGGCCTACCGCGCGCTGGGGTGCGTCTCGGGGCAGTTCTATCGCAACCCCGCGAACCCGCCATCTCCACGAGAGGCGCGTCGGGTGGCGGAGTCGCTGGGCGTGCCGTTCGATTCGATCCACGGCGTGTTCGGGCCGGACATCGATCCGTCATCACCCGACGGGGCGCACCGGGCGCGGTGCGTGGAGATCTACGAGGACGAGGCGCGGCTGGCGCTCGACCTGGGATGCAGCGGGGTGGTCGTGCACCCCTCGGCGTACACGCCCGATTACTCGTTTTACGACAAGGACGAGGCGGACCGGCTCCAGTCGGCGCGGTGGGGGTTCCTGGACGATTTTCTACGGCGTCTGGCGGAGGTCGGAGCGCGCCGGGGAACGGTCTTCCTGATCGAGAACCTGCCGAGGAACGCGGCGTTGGGGCATGATCCGACGGCGCTGGCGGAGCGGGTCGGCGCGGCGGGTTCGGAGTGGATCAGGATGTGCTTCGACGCGGGGCACGCGCACCTGACGGCGGACCTGGCCGCGGAGTTGCGGCGGTGCGCGCCCGTGATCGGGTACCTGCATGTTCACGACAACGATCGCATCGCCGATCAGCACCTGATGCCCTCGGATGGCTCGATTGACTGGCGGGCCTTCAGCGCCGCGCTGCGCGAGCTGGCGCTCGACGCGGTGTGCATGCTGGAGGTCTTCTACGACGAGGAGCGGCTGGAATCGCTGGCCCGTGCCGGGTTCGGGCGCGTGTTGAGCGAGTGCTGCGCGCTGGGTGGGCTGTGAGCGGTGCCGAGGAGGCGGGGACGGGCCGCTTCGTCTGGCCACCCAAGGCCCTGCCACCGGAGGGTGAAGGTGGGGGTGAAGGTGGGGGCG
>DOJA01000206.1 GCA_003511945.1 Phycisphaerales bacterium
CTGGAGGAGGCCGACGCGGGGGTCGCCAAGGAAGATGGGACGGGTTGGGCGGCGTGGGGTCATATCGGGGGATGGTAGCGGAGGGGGGTTCGGGGGTCAGCGCACAGATTGAGGAGGACGATTCGGGATCAGGGCTGAAGGATCATGACTGGGGCTCCGTCGCGCGGTGAGTGGGTCAGGCCGAACAAGACCCCGAGCCACTGGTGGTCTAGCAGACCGCTCATCAACCCCTTCCCGGTCGCGCGATGCTGTCCGCCGGGCATGGAGGCCTGGCGATGCATGGACAGCGTGAGTGACGGCAGGCGATGTTCGTGGCCTTCGATATCGAGCGTCGCGCCCCCCGGGACCACGCCGCGCCGCGAGATCAAGCGGCGGTGGACGCCGCCGACGGGCGGCCGAGCGGCGCTGCGCGCTCCTGATGCTCGACCGCGCGAGGAAGCGTCACGGGCTGACGCCGGGGACGCTCGCCGCGGACGGCGGCTACGGCGCGGGTGAGTTCCTGCGCAAGGTGGGGCAGCGCGGGATCACGCCGCACGCGGCGATGGCGAGGGGCACGATCAAGGCGACCGCGCCCAGCATCGCGCTCGCCGGCGGATGCGCGAGCGGGGGCGCCGGTGGGGGCGCTGGATGGCTTCTCTACGAACGAGAATGGTTGTCCGGAGTCGGCTATTCCGACTTCTTCCTGTGACTCCGTGATTCGTACCAGCGACGACCGCCTCTCGACCATCCAGGACGAGGTTCTGATACTTGAGGATCGAGGGGTGGCGTCAGGGAATACCGGGCGGGCCTGGGCCATTCCCTTCACGACCCAGTTCGCGTGGCTCGGGCGCCGCACCGTGCGGCGGCCAGCACGATTGTCTCACCGTCTCGAACCCGGAGTTTCACATGAGAATCGCCCTCCTCCGCACCGTCGCCCCGTCCGTTGCAGCCCTGACGCTGGCTGTCGCGGGCATCACATTCGCCCAGTCCGGCACTTCTCCCAGCGGAACTCCCACCCCGACGCGGCAGCCCGGCTCCGACACCCAGCCCAGCGGTACGCAGAAGGCGGAGGCGCGGGCGCCCAAGGCCATCGTCCTGGCGTTCCACGCCGATTGGTGCGGCAAGTGCAAGGTGCTGGGGCCGAAACTGATGGATGAAGTTCGCCCCGCCGTCGCGTCTGACCCCGTTCTGTTCGTCAAGGTGGACCTCACCAACAAGGACGATTCCTCGCAGGCCGAGTACCTCATGTCGGCACTCGGGTGCGGCGAGTTGTGGAAGGAGCACGGCGGAAAGACGGGGTTTGCGCTGGTCGTCGACCCCAAGACCAGGAAGGTTATCAGCACGCTCAAGTCAGATCAGGACGCTTCGGCAATGAAGAAGGCGCTGGCGTCAGCGATCAAGGGCTAGGCCGAGTTCACTCAGGTTGTCGCGGGATCGACGCCGGCCCGGGGCCGAAAGGGCGTCCGGGCCTTCGCTGACGGCCCGGAGCGGACCTCATCTGGTCCCGGTGTCCTGCCTTCCGAGGCGGGCGATTCAGTCGCCCGCCGCTCTAATCCTTCTTGACTCGTCTGCGCGCCGGGCGTGCAGTCGAAGTGCTCTGGATTGTCGAACCCGAGTGCGGGCGAGCACTCGACTCTCCGCCCCGACCAGCGATCGTCGCGGGCGGAGGGTCGATGCCCACGGCTGCGTGGAGTTTGGTCGTCCATCCGCCGCGCGAGCGGCCCAGGCAGCGTCTCAGGTCCGCGTCGTCTTTTTTTCCCCGGGCTGCGTGCGCGAGCCGGCCGCCGAGTGCTGGGCCTTGATGCTGGTGGAGTCCAGGTGCAACTCGTCGAGGTCGGCATCGCCCAGCGCGTCGGCAAGCCGGGGCCACACGCCCCCAGCGCACCAGCGATCAAAGCGCCGCCAGACCGTGTTCCACTTGCCGAAGCGTTCGGGCAGGTCGCGCCATGGGATGCCGGTCTTGGCGATGAAGAGCACGGCGTCGAGGAAGAGGCGGTTGTCCATGCCATGACGGCCGCGGTCGCCCTCGCGCCCGGGGATCAACGGCTCGATCTTCGCCCACTGCTCGTCGCTCAACTCGTGCCGCCGGCGCATGACATCCCTCCTTGAGAGTCGATGGCTGCAAGCAGTCCATCGACCGACAGGGGCGAATGTCCACACGGCCTAGGGACAGACTCTGAGCCAGCTGGCGAGGACGGTGGTGATGTCGTTGAAGTCGACGATGCCGTCGGCGTTGGTGTCGCCCGGACCCGTGCCTGGGCTGTAGTCGTTCTGCCAATGGGCGAGCACAACAGACAAATCATCGAAGTCCACGACTCCGTCGCCATTGGCGTTGCCGGGGCAGTCGGCCTTGGGATCATAATAAAATCCGGCGCTGAACGAAGTACGGACAAGAGCGCCAACTCGTGTTGGAAGCGACTGAAACAGATCGAGGATCGGATCGAACTCCTGGTTGTTCGGATTGCGCGCCTCGAAGCGGATATTGACCTCGAAGGCGCCCTCCCCGAGGATGTCGGCAAGAAGCATGGATGGAGGCACACCGGCGGTGGATCCCGTGGCAAGCCGGACCGGGATGTGATCAGCCGTGACCGTGATCACGCATCTGACATCGATCGCTTCGAACATGAAGCCGCCGCCACGATCGAGCTCGATCTCCGACTGACCGGACCACACGGCGACGCCGGCCGCGAAGTCCGACTCTGCCAGGTTGAGCACGAGCGTGTCGGACGCGCTGTTCCGTGTCGAGGCGACTACCGTGGTTCCGCCCCAATGCCCCCAGTACACCTGGTCGTACTGTCCGGGCGCGTTGATCTCGAAGAAGATCATGCGCCCGCCCACGCGTCCGGACTCGCCGGACGATGCCGGCGCCGGGCTATCTCCCGGGAGGGGAAAAATCGGACCGAGCAACTGCGCGCCCGCGACAGGGGTGAGCATAGAGACGGCGAGCAAGACGCGGACGGCACCATGAGTGAGTCGCATTGGGCAGCTCTCCATTGTTGTTCAGCATGCGCCGAGGATGACAACCGGGATGCGCGTGCGTCTCGATCAGACACGAGACCACCACTCAACGAACGGACGCTACACCAAGACGCCCGCCGCACAAGCGCCACGATCAAGAACGCTTTCAATCTCTTCACTAGAACACTTCTATGTGTGTCTTTGGCCGAATCTAACTCGCTTTTGAGTCTTCAGCGCCCGTGTAGGCGGTCGACAGCCATGCCCGCACGGACCAGGGCGGGCGTCCGCTCACTTGTTCCGCGAGGAATCCACGGATGCAAACAAGCCCACGGATCGTGATCCGCGGGCCTAGAGGGGGCGAGTGCTTTGGCGCAGCGTGCTTGAGTTAAGCCGGCTTCTTCCAGCCGGACTTGAAGGACTTGATCGCCTCGCTCAGCTTCTTCTCCATCTCGGAGTCGAGGGCCTTCAGGCGCTCGAGTTCGTCGCGGACGCCCTTGGCGGGGCCTTTGAAGTGGGCGAGGAGGGCCTTCTCGAAGGCGCTGATGTGCTCGGCGCCGACATCGTCGAGGAAGCCCTTGGCGCCGGCGAAGATCGAGATGACCTGGTCGGTGACGCTGGCGGGGACATACTGCGGCTGCTTGAGGAGCTCGACCATGCAGCGCCCGCGGTCGAGCTGGGCCTGGGTGGCCTTGTCGAGCTCGGTGCCGAGCTGGGCGAAGGCCTCGAGGTCGCGGAAGGAGGCGAGGTCGAGGCGGAGGGAGCCGGCGATCTTCTTCATGGCCTTGATCTGGGCGTTGCCGCCGACTCGGGAGACCGAGATGCCGACATTGACCGCGGGGCGGACGCCGGCGAAGAAGAGTTCCGGCTCAAGATAGATCTGGCCGTCGGTGATGGAGATGACATTGGTGGGGATGTAGGCGGAGACATCGCCCTCCTGGGTCTCGATAATGGGCAGCGCGGTGAGCGAGCCGGCGCCGTTCTCGTTGGAGAGCTTGGTGGCGCGCTCGAGCAGGCGGGAGTGGAGGTAGAAGACATCGCCCGGGTAGGCCTCGCGTCCCGGGGGGCGGCGGAGGAGGAGGGAGAGCTGGCGGTAGGCGACGGCCTGCT
>DOJA01000127.1 GCA_003511945.1 Phycisphaerales bacterium
CGGATCCACCCCCCCTGGATCCGCCCCCGCCCTTGCCTCTCCCGCGTCCGGCGTCAGGCGGCGACCTTCCCGCCGGCGCGCTCTTCTCGTGCGCGCGGGCATCACTCTCGTCGCCCTGCCCACGCTCGCGCTCTTCGCTGTCACGCAGACGAACATCCTCCGCCCGCTGCTCACCTCCCGCCTGCGCGCCATGCTCGGCTGCGACGCCACCGCCGCCTCAGTGCATGTCGAGTTCTCCGGCGACATCCGCGTGCGCGGGCTCGTCCTCCGAGCACCCGGCCTCGCCGGGCCCGCGGGCGTCATCCTCGACGCGCCCGATGTCGTGCTCCGGCCCGATTGGGGCGCTCTGGCGCGCGGGCGCGCGACCCTGCGCGAGGTCGTCGTGCGCCGCCCGGTCCTGCGCCTCAGCCAGGACGACTCGATGGCCCTCAACATCGACCGGCTCCGCCCGGCGGGCGCCGGCGGCGCCATCGGCGCGGTCCCCTCCGTCGACATCGAGTACGCGACCGTCGAGTTCGGGGAGCACGGCGATGGCTGGTTCACCTCCCTCATCAGCACCGAGGTCGTCGGGAGTCTCTCCCGGCGTTCGGGCCCGGATGCGCAGTTCGCTGTCTCCCTCACCGAGACCGACGCGGGCGCCGCCGCCGCCCGTACCGCCCCGGGCACGCCCGCTCCGCACAAACTCGCCATCGTCGGCGAACTCGACCTCACCGGACGCACCGCCGAGCTCCGGCTGAGCGATGTCGACCTCCGGCGCTTCCGGGGCAAGCAGGTCCCCTCCCGCATCCAGGAGGTCTGGCGCCGGCTCGGGCTCGACGGTGCGGTCCGCGAGACCGTCTTCACCTGGAGCGCCGAGGCGGGCGCCGCGGTCGTCTTCACCCTCGACGATGTGGCCCTGGCGGTCCCCCTCCCGGCCCCGCCCGATGGCCCGCCCTCGCCGGACCCCGACTCCGACCTTCTCCCGATGCGCCGAGTGCGGGGCAGCGTTCGATTTGACGAAACGGGCATGGCGGCGGACCTCGCCGGCGAGATCGGAGAGTTCACCGGCTCGGTCCGCCTCCAGACGCGGGGCTACACCGCCCGATCGGGGCTGGAGTGCACCATCCGGATCGACGAGTTCGTCATGGGCGAGAGCCCGCGGTTCCTGCCCTACTCCCCGCGCTGGGTAGCCCGGAACTTCATCCGCTTCTCCGGCCCCACCGCGCAGGTCACGGGCGAGGTCGCCCTGACCCGCGCCGATCCCGGGCCCGACGGGCCCAGGCCCCTGGTCGTCCGCGGGCGGGTCGAGTTCACGGAAGGCGCCGCCGAGTACGAACTGTTCCGCTACCCCTTCCGCGACATGACGGGGCTGATCCTCTTTGACGAGACGGAGGTGCGCCTCGTTTCAATCACAGGCGCCGGCCCGACGGGCGCGTCTCTCCTGGCCACAGGGCGCATCGCGCCCCCCGCGGACGGCGCGCTCGTCGACCTGGAGATCACCGCCACGAGCGTGCCATTCGACGAGCACCTCTTGGCCGCCGTCCCTTCCAGCCGCCGGGGCCTGCTGGACGCCATGTTCAGCCGCGATGAGTTCGAGCGCCTCGAACGCGCCGGGCTGTTCCTCCCCCGCGGCCGGCGCGAGGCCCTTGCGCTCCGTCGCATGGATGTGCTCCGCGCGCTCGCCGAGCCCAACCCGGGCGGGGCCGCCGCGCTCCGCGCGGAACTGACCGAGATCGACCGGCGCCTCGCGCTCCCCGCGTTTGATCTGGGCGGACCTTCGCGGGTCCGGGTCGTCATCCACCGTGACCTGGGGCACGACGCCGACTTCACCACCACGATCGATGTCGCCATGACCAATGCCGGGCTGCTGCCCGAGCTGGTTCCTTTCCCCATGCTGGCCGATGGGCTCTCGCTCGTCGTCGACCGGACCGAGGCCCGCGTGCAGGTCCCCTCCGCCCGGGGGCTGACGGGCTGCGCCGCCGCCCTGGACGCCACCATCGGCTTCGAGGCCGACGCTCCCCACTACAGCATCACCGCGAACGCCACCGCCGTGCCCATCGACCCCACGCTCATCGCCGCCCTGCCCGACGACCCGGGGCCGCCCGGACCTTCCGGCGCTCCGGCGCCTTCGGCCCGCGCCCTGGTCACCGCCCTTGGGCTGCGCGGCGTCGCGGACATCACCGCCACGGCGCACCGCGAGCACGCCCAGCCCGGCGCCTACTCCGTCCAGGCCGAGCTCTCGAACCTCACCGTCCAGCCGCCCGGGTCTCTCTTGGCGATCACCGATGGCTCCGCCACGCTGCGCGTCACCGAGTCCCTCGTCGCGCTCGACGAGTTCAAGGGCGATGCGCACGGCGCCCCCGTGACCGGCTCGATGCGCGCCGAGGGCGAACGCCGAGCCGTTGCGCGCCTGGCCACCCACGCCCAGGCCACCTTCGAAGGCCTCGACCTCTCACGACCGATCGAGGACCTGGTCGGCGCATTCGTCCCCGCCACTGCCGAGTCCCTCGCAGCGCTCCGCGCCGAGCGCACGCCCCAGGGCGTCGTCGACCTGGCGGTCCGGTACGACGACGACGGCTCGGATCAGCGCACCGAGGCCCGGCTCACGCGCCCGCGCGGCGTCTCCTTCGGCCTCCTCGCCTCCCGGGTCATCATCGACGACGCCACCGGCGCGGTCGTCTTTGCCGATGGCGAGGTCGAGTGTCAGGCCCTCGACGCCCTGATCTCCTTTGAGGGATTCCCCGCCGGACGCCTCTCGCTCGACGGGCGCTGGCCGCTCTCCGCCGGCGCGGGCGACATGCGGGTGGCGCTCGCCGGCGGGCGCTTCGAGTCACCCGCCGTCCGCGCCCTCGCGCGACGGGCCGACCGGCGCCTCGCCGAGTTCCTCACCTCCCTCAACGCCCGCGGCGGGTTCGACGCCGCCGGGCACGCCATCGTCGAGCCCGGGGGGGGGGCGAACCCTCGTTCAAGGGCGAGATCCGCCCGTCGTCGCTCACGCTCAACCGGCGCGGGCGCGACATCGTCGCCACACGGCTGGAGGGCGCCATCGCCTTCGACGGGCAACGGGGCGAGGTCCGCGCCCTTCGCGCCGAGGGCGACGGCTGGACCCTCCGCGCCGAAGGACCCTGGACCGCTTCCCCCGCCTTCAGCGCCGAGCTTGTCGCCGAACTCCACACCCAGGGCCTGCATCCCGATCTGCGCACCCTGCTGCCCGAACGCGCCGACCGGGCGCTCACCGAAGCCGGCGTCACGATCGAAGGGACCCTTGCGATCACGGGGGGCACGGTCGTACTCACGCCCGACGCCCTCCGCCTGACGGGCGACGCCCTCGCGCCCGCCCTCTCGTTCACCGCCGGCCCCGAGTTCCGCGCCGAAGACCTCAGCAGCCGGTTCGACCTGCTGATCCCACTCGACGACGCGCCCGCTGATCTCTCGGCCAGCATCGGCGCGCCCGCGCTCCGCATCGCGGGCGTCCGGCTCACCGACGCGGACCTCACGCTCCGTTCCGGGTCCGCCCCCGGCGCCATCGTCGTTGATGACTTCAGCGCCATCGCCCACGGGGGGCGCGTCAGCGCACGCCTCGCTTTCATCCCCCCCCAGGCCCCCCCCCCCGGCTCCCCTGGCTCCC
>DOJA01000306.1:0-4123 GCA_003511945.1 Phycisphaerales bacterium
GGGGGGGGGTGCGGGGGTGGGGGGGGTGGTGGGGGTCGTGGGGGGCTGGTTCTCGAGCCCCTCGGGCGCGACGCCGTCGAGCGCGCCGGGGGGGAGGTCCTGGGCGAACTCGTGCAGCGCCGCGCGCACGCCGAAGGTGCTGCGGAGGAAGTCGCTGAGCGTGGCCGGGGCCTGCGAGGGGTCGTTCACGATGGTGGGCGTGATGGCGAGGATCAGTTCCGTGCGCTCGGCGGTGTTGTTTCGGTTCTTGAAGGCCTCGCCCGCGATCGGGATTCGTCCGAGGATGGGGATTCGGTTCTGCTCTTCGCGCCGGTCCTCGTTGATGATCCCGCCCAGGAGCACGGTCTTGCCGTGCGGGACGACGACGGTGGTCTCGAGTCGGCGGGTGGTGAACTCGGGCTGGTTGGGGACATCGGTGGGCAGGGCGTCGTTGACCTCCTGATCGATCTTGAGGGTGACGAGCCCGGACTCGTTGATCTCGGGCTGCACGGTCAGGATGACGCCGGTCTGGCGGTACTCGATTTCTTCGCGGATGTTGGAGGTGCCGCCGCTGTCGGTGGAAGCGCCCTCGCTGGCCTTGAGGACGGGGACCTCGCCGCCGACCTGGATGGAGGCGGTGTCGCGGTCGCGGATGAGCATGCGGGGCTGGCTGAGGACGCGGGCGTCGCTCTCGCGGTCGAGGGCCTGGATGATGGCAAAGCCGTCGGCGCCGACGAAGAACGCGGTGCCGGTGGGGATGGCGCTCTCGGCCAGCGGCGCGAGCCCCGTCAGCGCGAGCTCGCCCAGGTCGGTGCTGGTCTCGAGGAAGTACTCCACGCCGTACTGCAGCCGGTTGGCCAGCCGGACCTCGGCGATGATCGAGCGGACATCGACCTGCTGCGCGGGGCGGTCGACCGCCCGCAGCACGGAGACGACCTCGGCGAAGTCCGAGGGCGTGGCGTAGAGCAGCAGCAGGTCGCTCTGCGCGTCGGCGATGATACGGATGCCCGCGCCCTCGCCCGGGGTCTTCTCCATGCGCTCGCCCAGGAAGTCGCGGACGAGGACGAGCAGCTGCGAGGTGGGGTAGTGCTGGACGCGGTAGACATAGCGCCCGCGCTGCTCGGCGTCCCGGGGCTGGTCGGCCTGGCGGACGAAGTCGGTGACGATCGGCTGGAGGGAGGGGTCGCGCGAGATGACCAGGAGCCGCTTCGTGCCGGGGATCGGGAGGTAGGCGACGAGGGGCTCGGTCCCGCCTCCGATGGCGGTGCCGGTGGTGATGGCTTCGAGGGTCTTGGCCGCGTCCTCCGGCGGCCGGTTGACGAGGTGGTAGGTCCACACTTCCACGCCGTGGAAGGCGGGGACATCGAGCGCGGAGACGAGGGAGGAGAGGCGGGACACCTGTCGCGCCGTGTCGGCCATGACGAGCGTGCGCCCGACGAAGGCGATCTTGCCGCCCTCGCTCGTGAAGTCGCGCAGCAGGGTGGTGAGCTGGTCGGCGACGAGGTGTCGGAGCTTGCGGACCCGGACGCAGGAGAACTCGCTCTCGACGCCCGGTCGGGCGCGGAGGATGGGCGCGTCCGGCGAGCGGGCCGCCTTGGCCATGGGGCGGATGTAGATCACGCCGTCGCGCTCGTCCATCGCCAGGCCGAACAGCGAGCCGACGGCCCCGGCCAGGTCCATCACCTCGCTGCGCGCCATCTGCTCGTCGACATCGATCGACACCGTGCCCGTCACGCCCGGGTCGAGGACGATCGACCGCCCCAGGTACTCGCCCAGCAGCGCCTGCATGACATCGCGCACCTCGGCCCCGCTGACGGCGAGGCGCACGCCGATCAGTTCGCCCGGGTCGGGCTCGACGCCCCCCGGCGCGACGCCCCCGTCATCAGCGCCCGTGGCGTTCAATCGCTGGGTGGAAACGAGCGCCGCCTGCCCCGAGGGGGGGCGCGCGGAAGCGAGCAGCTCCGACACCGGGCGGTCGCCCGGGTCCCACGCGGGCGGGGCGTTGTACGCGGGCGGCTCGGCCTCGCCGACAACCGTGGGGCGCTCGGTGCTCGACGCGGCGCAGCCGGCGATCCACGACGCTGTCCCGGCGCACAGCGCCAGCAGCGCGCCAGCGCCCGTCCCTGGGAATGCCCGCTGTGTGTGACGCGTCATGTGCATCGCCTCCGTGTCCGCGCGGACCGGCCCCGCTACAACCCCTGCGTGTCGTTCATCGCCAGCATACCTGCGACCATCGCGTACGCGACCCACCCGACCATGAGCGCCAGCAGCACCACGACGCCCGGGCCCATCGCCGCCAGCAGGCGCTCGGTGGTGCGCTCCTGACGATCGAGGCACGCCTCCGCCGCCCGGCGCAGCCCGCCCGCGAGATCGCCGCTCCGGACGGACACTTCGAGCACCGCGCCGATCATCGGGGGCAGCACCGCTTCGCTCTTGAAGGCCCGGCCCAGGTCGGCGCCCTCGCGCACCTGGCGCGTCGCGCGGGCGAGCCGCTCGCCGATCTCCGGCGAGGTCACCACCTCGCGCGCCTGGCTCAGCCCGGTGAGGACATCGGCGCCGCCCTCGAGCATCGTCGCCAGCGTGTCGGTGAGCGCGGCGCCCTGCGCGTGCCAGACGACCTCGCGCACCAGAGGCAGGCGCATCGCCCACCGCCCCGCGCGGGCACGGAAGCCGGCCCCGGCGGACGAGCGCACCCACACGCCGAAGACGAGCGCCGCCAGCCCCGCCAGCGGCAGGATCCACGCCAGCGCGCCGCCCACCGCCAGCGTCGCCGAGGTCATCAGGGGCAACCGCCCGCCCATGGACTCCAGCGCCGAGGCGAACTTGGGCATGACCGCGGTCGAGAGCAGCCACAGCACAACCACGCCCACCAGCAGGAGCACCGCCGGGTACGCCAGCCGGGCCGTGACCGACCGGCGCACGCGGTCGCTCATGGCGATCGAACGATCGATCAGGTCCAGCGCATGGGTCAGGCGCCCCGACTCGTGCCCCGCGCGGAGCACCGCCAGGTGCTGGGGCCGCGCCAACCCCGACACGGAGGCGACCGCGTCGCCGACGGAGGCGCCCCCGCGCAGGCGCTCGCGCACGCGGGCGCAGATGTCCTTCAGCCGCGCCGTGGGCGCCAGTTCCTGCATCGTCGCCAGCCCCTGCTCGACCGGAACGCTCGAGCCGAGCATGAGGCGGAGCGTGCGCAGGAACCACGCGCCGTCGGAGCGCCGCACGCGCTCGCTGGACCACGACGCGCGGAGCGCGTCGCCCAGGCGCACCGGGCGCACATCCACCGCGATCAGCCCCTGGCTGCGCAGGTCGTCGCGGAGCGCCCGCTCCGTCGGCGCCTCGCGCCGCCCCGACACCGGAGCGCCCGTCGGGTTCGACAGCGGGATCGCGGTGTAGGCGAACTGGCTCACCCGCGCCCCCCGCCTTGGACTGGCGCCCGCTCGGCGTCGGTGATCGACTCGCCCGCGTGCGCGCCGAGCACACGCACGACCTCCGCCTCGTCGGTGATCCCCGCGTCCACCAGGCGCTGCGCCTCCGCCCGCAGCGGGAGGAAGCCGGCGCGCATCAGCGCCTCGCGGATGCGGTGCTCGTCGGCGCCCTGCAGCAGGCAGCGCTTCACCTCGGGCAGCATGCGCGAGAACTCCATCACCGCGGCCCGTCCGCGGTAGCCGATCCCGCCGCACACGGAGCACGACCCCCGCGCCCCCCCCGCCGGCGCCGTCGCGCCGCCCCCGGGGCGGCACGCCGGGCACAGCGTGCGCAGCAGGCGCTGCGCCGAGACGCCCTCCACCGCCGCGTTCACCAGGAACGGCTCGACGCCCATGTCGATGAGCCGCACGAAGGTGCCCGGGACATCGTTGGTGTGCAGCGTGCTGAGCACCATGTGCCCGGTGAGCGAGGCCTGGAAGGCGATCTCCGCGGTCTCACGGTCGCGGACCTCGCCGATGAGGATGACATCGGGGTCGTGGCGCAGGATGTGGCGGAGCGTGTTGGAGAACGACAGGTTGATCGCCGGGTTCACCTGGATCTGGTTCACGCCGTCCATCGCGTACTCGACCGGGTCCTCGACCGTCACGATCTTCCGCTCCGCGGAGATGAGCCGGCGCAGGATGGAGTACAGCGTGGTCGTCTTGCCCGAGCCGGTGGG
>DOJA01000306.1:4241-4488 GCA_003511945.1 Phycisphaerales bacterium
TGGGGCCGGTGATGAGCAGGATCCCGTGGCTCTTCTCCGCGACGCCCATGAGGTCGGTGACATTGCGCACCGAGAACCCCAGGGACTCCAGGTCGATGTCCGCCAGCCGCTGGCGGTCCTGCAGGCGGATGGCCGCGTCCTGGCCGTAGGTCGTCGGCACGATGCTCACCCGCATGTCCACGGCCCGCCCGCGCAGGCGCATGCGGATGCGCCCGTCCTGCCCTCGCCGGCGCTCGGCGATGTCGAG
>DOJA01000138.1 GCA_003511945.1 Phycisphaerales bacterium
CGACGGTCCCCCCGGCTGCCCCCACGACGGTCCCCCCGCGCGCTCATCCCGCCCTCGCCAGTGCGTCCCGGACGCCCTTCTTCACCTTGGACCACTCCGCGCCCGGCGCCCGGTTCACCGTGATCCAGTCCGGGCCGATCAGCACGCACACCACCGACCCGGTGGGCTCGACCGCGAACAGCGCCGACGCCAACGGGTCCGCGTCGCTCTCGCTCGCTCTGCGGTACGACCGGGGGGGCTCCCCCGGCGCGAGCACCGGCCGGTCCAGCAGGCACTTCAGCGCGTTGGGGTTGGGCGTGGGCTCGAAACTTGTCACCTTCCAGGGCATCGGTCGCTCCATCGCCGAACCGTCGGGCGATCACTCGGTCTGCGCTACGGCGCCCCGCTCCGCGATGAACTGCGCCGAAAGGGTGGCCCGCACGACCGTCATCGCGATGAGCGTACTCATCCCGATGCTGATGAAGTTCAGCCACAGCCCCGCCCAGGCCATCTGGCGGATCGTCACCAGCCCGGTTCCGAAGACCAGCGCGTTGGGGGGCGTGGCCATCGGCAGCATGAACGCCATCGAGACGCCCAGGCACACCGGCGTCAGCAGCAGCACCGGGTCGATCCCCAGCGCCGGGGCGGCCCCCGCCAGCAACGGAAAGAAGATCGTCGCGGTCGCGGTGTTCGAGGTGACCTCGGTCACGAAGACGATCACGCCCGTGAGCGCCAGGATCACGACCACCACCGGCGCGCCGCCCAGGAACCCGGCCTGATTGCCGACCGCGACATCCAACCCGCTCTTGCTCACCGCCGCCGCCAGCGACAGCCCGCCCCCGAAGAGGATCAGCACCCCCCAGGGCAGACGCTCGGCCGTCTCCCAGTCCAGGGCCGCCTCCCACCGATCGCCCCGCACCGGGATGACGAACAGGGCCACCGCCGCCGCGATGGCGATCACCGAATCGTCCATCCTCACGAGCCACCACTCCCAGGACGGGGCCAGCATCGCCAGCGGGTCCCGCAGCACCCACGCGCCGACCGTCAGGACAAAGACGCCCGCGACGGTCCGCTCCGCCCGCGACATCGACCCCAGGGCCGCCCTCTCGGCGCGGATGAGCTCGGCGCCCCCGGGGATCCGCCCCCCGCGGATCGGGAAGACCACCCGGGTGAGCAGCAGCCACGCCACTGGGAGCATCAGCGCCACGGTCGGCACGCCCACGACCATCCATTCCAGGAAGCTCACCTCGAACCCGAACCGCGCCCGGAGGAACCCGATCAGGATCGCGTTGGGCGGCGTGCCGATCGGGGTCGCCACGCCCCCGATGCTGGCGGCGTAGGCGATCCCCAGCATCACGCACCGCCCCAGCGGGCCGGAGTCCTCGCTCGTCCGCTCGCGGACGAGGGCGACGATCGACATCCCGATCGGCAGCATCATCACCGCCGCCGCGGTGTTGCTCATCCACATGCTCATGAATCCCGTGGCGAGCATGAACCCGGCCACAACCATCCGCGGCCTCGTCCCCGTGAGCGCCACCGTCATCAGCGCCACCCGCTTGTGCAGCCCGCTCCGCTCCATCGCCAGCGCGAGCATGAACCCGCCCAGGAACAGAAAGATCACCTTGTTCGCGTACGGGGCGGTGGCCTCCCCGACCGAGAGCACCCCCATCAGCGGCCCCGCGGCGATGGGCAGCAAGGCCGTCGCCGCCAGCGGGATCGCCTCCAGCAGCCACCACGACGCCATCCACACCAGCAGCGCCAGCGTCCGTCGCCCGGGCTCCTCCAGCCCCGGCGCCGCGCCCATGGAGCACAGCAGGTACACCCCCAGAGCCAGCGCCGGCCCCGCGGCCAAGGCCCCCCAGCGGGGCAGTCTCCCGCCGGACCGATGCTCCGATGGTGTCGCGGTGCTCATGGCGGGCGCCGGCGCTCCTTGGAAGGGGGGCTCGCGCCAGGAGAATAACCGTCCGAAAGCCGGGGGGTCGATGAACCTCCCGGCGCCTCCGTCGGCGCGCCGTCGCGGACTCATATACTCGCCCCGGCCCCGTTCAATCCCGGGCGCAACGCACACCGTGACCGACCGCATCCGCCAACTGTTCACCCGGCTCACCGACTACCCCGTCTGGGAGGTGGTCGTCGAGCTGGGGATCATCTGGCTGCTGGTCTACGCGGTGCTCCGCTTCGTGCGCGGCACGCGGGCGGCGGGCGCGCTGAAGGGGCTGTTCATCGTTCTCCTGGGCGGGGTGCTGGTGGTCCGCGTGCTGGCGGTGGGGGACCTGTTCCCGCGCCTGTCGATCCTGTTCGACAACTTCCTGAGTTTCGCCGCCATCGCGCTGGTCGTGACCTTCCAGCCCGAGCTCCGGCGCGCGCTGCTCCGCCTGGGCGAGGGCTCGCTCTTCCGGTCCCAGCAGGCGAGCGTGCGCCCCGTCGTCGAGGCGGTGGCGGACGCGGCTTCGTTCCTCAGCAAGAACAAGTTCGGCGCGATCATCGCCCTCGAACGACAGCAGGGGCTCCGGGAGATGATCGAGACCGGGCGCACCCTGAACGCGGAGGTCTCCGCCCCGCTCCTGAACTCCATCTTCTGGCCCAACAGCCCGCTGCACGACATGGGCGTGGTGATCCGGGGCGCCAAGGTCGTCGCCGCCGGGGTGCAGTTCCCGCTGGCCGACCCGGCCGACATGCCCGATCCCGGGCTGGGCACGCGCCACCGCGCCGCGGTCGGGCTGGCGCGATCCAGCGACGCACTCATCGTCGTCGTCAGCGAAGAGACCGGCGCCATCAGCATCGCCGAGGGGCTCCGCCTGGAGCGCTGGCTCACGCCCGACCGGTTGCGCGAGCAGCTCTTCAAGCGCCTCTCCGCCGTTCCACCCGGGGTTGCGGACGCCGGACCTCGCTCAGCGGGCAACGGGACCGGGGGCGATGGATCCGGGCCGGACGGCTCCGGGGAGGATGGTTCCGGGGGGGATGGCTCCGGGGGGGACGGTTCCGGGAGGGATGGGTCCGGGGGGGACGGCTCCGGGGGGGACGCCCGTGCGTGAGCGCGTGTGGACCATCGTCCTCGTCTCGATCGTCTCGCTGACGATCTGGCTCTTCGCCGAGGCGGAGAGTCTGGGCTCGTTCTCCGACGAGGCGCGGGTGCAGTTCCAATCCCCTGCCAACGGCGACCGCGTGGTGCGTCCCGAAGGGTTCGCCGGGCTGGTCGATGTCGAGATCCGCGGCCCGCGCGGCGACATCTCCCGCGCCCGCGATGTCCTGGGCGCCGGCGTCCGGCTCTCGCCCGACGACGCGGGCATCGGCACCGCTGAGGGACGCGTGACC
>DOJA01000309.1:0-218 GCA_003511945.1 Phycisphaerales bacterium
TCGGGGACCATGGGCATGTAGATCGTGACGATGTCGCCCTTGCGCACCCCCAGCGACTTCAGCGCGTTCGCCAGGCGGCAGGTCTCGCGCAGCAACTCTCGGTAGGTCAGAGTGCGGACCTCGGGCCGCCCCGACGGGCCGATCGGCTCGCCCTCCCAGATGATGGCCGCCTGATCGCCCAGGCCCGTGTTCACTTGGCGGTCGAGGCAGTTGTAGGC
>DOJA01000309.1:347-676 GCA_003511945.1 Phycisphaerales bacterium
TGGCGGTCGAGGCAGTTGTAGGCCAGGTTCGTGCGGGCGCCGACGAACCACCTGGCGTCCGGCGGATTCCAGTCCAGCACGCGGGACCAGGGGGTGAACCAGTGGAGTTCGCGGGCGGCGTCGCCCCAGAAGCCCTCGGGATCCGCCAGCGAGCGGGCGAAGAGCCGCCGGTATTCGTCGAGCGAGCGGACATGGGCCGAGGCCGCGAACTCCGCCCGAGGGGCAAACAGCCGGTTCTCCGTGAGGACGGACTCGATGGCGGTGCTCGTCGCCGAGGGCCGGGATTCGGTCATGCGCGGGCCTCCTCCGTGGGGGGGGGGGGGGGGGGG
>DOJA01000309.1:740-5452 GCA_003511945.1 Phycisphaerales bacterium
CGAGGATATCAGGGCACGATGGCCCCCCGCCGTGACCCCGGGCGCCGGCCTTGGTGTCCCTTCCCCTTGCGGGTTCTCCGGGAAGGATCAGCCGCCGGCCGGCGCTGACATCGGCGCGCGTCGGCGGACGCGCAGCCCTGCGCCCTCGTCTCGCGGGCCGAGCGCCGCGGGGCCGATGCAGCATTGGCTCACACGGGAGGGGCGCGCCTTCGGCGCTGCGCGCCCTACGGGACGACGGGCAGCGCGCCCTGCGCGTCGGGCCAGAGCCATCCAAAGATGCCCGCGGTCAGCAGGGTGTAGGCGATCGCGTCGGCGAAATCGGTCAGGAAGTTGCGGACCGGGCGGCCGAACCAGATGCCGTGGTGGATGCCCCCGGTCCAGTACCCGAGCAGGGCGGCGGCGCCGACGAGCTGGAAGACATCCAGGTAGCGCGCGCCCCGCGGGAGCGCGATGGACGCAACATACGCGACCAGCGTGCAGATGAGGATGTTGGCCACGACGCTGAGGGCCATGTTGCGCCCCATGTTGGGCGGGCCGTCGAACACGGTCAGCGCGCCCATGCCGCTGTCCTTCATCTTCTCGCAGGCCTGCTTGTCCTTGGGATCGTGGATGTGCGGGAAGACATACTGCCCCGGGCGGAGGGCGGCGGCCTTGACCGTGCGCAGCAGGTCGTCCTCGGCGGCGCCGGTGGACTGCCAGTCCTTCTTGTGGTGGGGAAGCAGCGCCCACGCGACAAATGAAGCGAAGAACGCGGCGATCGCCGACAGGACGATCGGCAGCCACAGTTCGGCCAGGGTGACGGGGTTCATGCGCGGCTCTCCTGAGGGTGAAAGTGGACCCCGGACAACGCACGAATCGGACATCAGTATGCGCGCCGGGGACGCCCGGTGTCCAACCGGCCCGGCTCGACGCGGGGCCGTCCGCGCGCGATGCTGACGGGATGGACTACGACTCGATCGTCAAACTGCTGCGGGTGAAGCCGGAGAAGAAGGTCGATCTGGACGACTTCGATCCGGACTGGGGGGGAATCGACGAACTGGCGGACGCGCCGGAGGAGGAGGAACTGCGCGACCGGGCCAGGGCGTTCATGGAGAAGAACCGCGCGGACCTGGCCGAGGCGCAGGAGCTGCTGTGGGCGGACGACCGGCGCTCGGTGCTGGTGATCCTGCAGGCCATGGACGCCGCGGGGAAGGACGGGACGATCAAGCATGTCATGTCGGGGGTGAACCCGACGGGGTGCGGGGTGGTGTCGTTCAAGGCGCCCTCGGCGGAGGAGCTGGACCACACCTTCCTGTGGCGGGCGATGAAAGCGCTGCCGGAGCGGGGGAAGATCGTGATCTTCAACCGGTCGTACTACGAAGATGTGCTGGTGGTGCGCGTGCACCCCGAGTTGCTGCAGAAGGCCAAGCTGCCCGAGGGCAAGCGCGGGAAGGGGTTCTGGCGCGAGCGCTTCGAGGACATCAACAACCTCGAGCGCCACCTTGTGCGCAACGGGACGGTGGTGCTGAAGTTCTTCCTGAATGTGTCCAAGGCGGAGCAGAAGAAGCGGTTCCTGGAGCGCCTGAGCGACCCCGAGAAGCACTGGAAGTTCTCGCACGCCGACCTGGCGGAGCGGGCGCACTGGGACGACTACCGCGAAGCGTTCGAGGAGATGCTCGAGCACACCAGCACGGAGCACGCGCCGTGGTTCGTGATCCCCGCGGACCGCAAGTGGGTCATGCGGACGCTGGTGGCGGGGGTGCTGACGCGCACGATCCGTGACCTGGGGCTCGAGTACCCCCGCCTGTCCGACGAGGAGCGCGCCCGGCTGGACGACGCCCGTCGGACGCTCGCGGCGGAGTGATCGTCCCCCGGCGCTGCGAAGGGTCAGGAGCCCCGAGCAGAATGACCTTTCCTCCCCGGTGGGACGGGCGGCCCGCCCGTCTCTCCTGGTCCTGCCGGAGTCAATCTGTTCGGCGCTCCAAGTGAAGAGCCCACGGAGTGCTCCCGTGAGCTTGGTTCTGGGCGTGGGCCAATCAAAGAACGGGTGGGCCGGGCGCCGTTACGGACGAACCCTCAGTCAGTGGGCCGGGGCGTCGGCGCGGAGGACGGGGATGTCATCGATGCTGTCGGCGCGGCGCACCGCGCCAGGGTGATGATGGGGGCTCGATGGTTCGTGGCGCGCTCCCGACGGTGCCTCGGGTGCGAACCGGCCACCAGGGGCACTCGCGCCGCGGGGCCTCTTCGAACGCCCCCAGGCCCGCCCTGCCCGGTGATCGGGTCCACCGCGAGTGTGGCAAGGTGAGCGACACTCACAGCCCCGACCGGCGGCATGACGCCTTCAGACACCGGGACAGGGGGATGACGGGGGGTTGACAGGGGTCGCGGCATGCGGCAGAATGTTGATTGAACGATCAATCAAGTTCGATGAGCGACACCCGAGAGCGCATCCTTGACACCGCCTCCCGCCTGTTCCACGAGCAGGGCTACGCCGCCACGGGCGTCTCGACCATCCTCCGGGAAGCGGGTGTGAACTCGGGGTCGCTGTACCACTTCTTTCCCAGCAAGGAAGCCCTTCTGATCGGCGTCCTGGAGCGCTACCGGCGGCTGCTGGACCCGGTCCTGCAGGGGCCGCTCGAGGCGCGTGTGGCCGACCCGCTGGAGCGGGTGTTCGCGCTGATGTCTTGGTACCGCGCAGGGATGGAAGCGACGGGGTGCCGGCTGGGCTGCCCGATCGGGAACCTGGCGCTGGAGGTCAGCGACACCTACCCGGAGGTGCGCCCCCTCATCGACGAAAACTTCCGCGGCTGGACCACAGGGATCCGGCGCTGGCTGACCGAAGCGGGCGATCGGCTCCCGGCGTCGTGCGACCGGGACTCGCTGGCGGTGTTCATTCTGACGGTGATGGAAGGCGGACTGATGCAGGCGCGGGCATCGGGGTCGCTGGAGCCCTTTGACCGCTCGGTGGCGGTGCTGCGCGCGCATGTGGATCATCTGGTTCAGGAAGCCGGCCGCCCGAGCGGCGGCCAAGGAGATTCTGCGTCATGAAGATGAGCGCGATCATGGGAATCGTAGCGGTTGGCCTGGTCTCCTTGTGCGCGGCGGTGTCACCCACGCGCGCGGGGGTGCTGAAGGAAGGGCTGGAGCCCGTGGAGCCGTTCATCGGCACCTGGGAGGTGCGCGGGCAGTGGTCGAGCGGGGCGGCGCTGTGGGCGCGGACGCGCTACGAGCCCGCGCTGGACGGGCACTTCCTCGCGGCACGGACGATGGTCTCGGAGGAGAACGGCACGATCTACGAGCGCTACGCCAGCATGATCGGGCGGGACACGGGGACGGGCGTGCTGCCCATCCATTCGTTCACCCACACAGGGGAGTGCCGCGTGCTGGAGTTCAAGCACGAGGGCGACGGACGGTTCACCACGCAGTGGTCGATGGGGGAGTCGCAGGTCAAGGAGCTGCTGGCGCTCCGCGGCACGGACCGCAAGGAATGGAAGGTGTGGACGAAGGGTCCGGCCGACGCCGACTGGACGCTGGCGCTGGACGCGGAATGGAAGAAGATCGAGAACAACGCGCCGATGGACGGCCCTCGTCAGCCGCTGTCGGACGCGATGGCGCCCTTCGCCCCGATGCTGGGCGCGTGGGAGGTGCTGACCAAGTGGCCCGACGGCGTGGCGCTGTGGTCGCTGTGGAAGGTGGACGCCTCGCAGAGCGGGACTTCGATCCGCTCCACGGTTCTGGCGCGGGACGGCGACGGCCAGCCCTACGAGCGCTACCGCACATTCTTCATCCGCAGCGCCGACGGGGACGGATTCGAGGAGGTGACCTTCACGCACACGGGGCAGGTGCTGCGGGCGCCGGCGACGATGACGACAGGGGCCGTCCCGGTGTTCGAGAGCGTCACGCCCGCCGGGGCGATGGGGCCGGTCGAGTTTGTGAAGCAATACTCGTTCACCTCGCCCGATGCGTTCCGGTGGCTGGTCCGCGCCCGCGAACCGGGCACGCAGGCCATGCACCCGGTGGCGGACGCGATGTGGACGCGGGTGAGCGCCCCGGAAGGGGTGTTGACGGCGCCGATCGACGACGGGCTCTTCGTCGCGTCCGGCGCGCCGTTGCGGTCGCTCACCAAGAGTGCCGAGATCGCCGCCCCGGTGTCGCGGGTGTTCGGCGCGTGGGCGACGGGCGAGGGGTGGGAGTCGGTCTTCGCGCCGGCGATGCCCGGCTCGGAAGCGTCCATCGAGCTCGCGATCGGCGGGCGGTACGAGTGGCTCTTCAACGGCGTGCTGGGCAGCAACGGCTGCCAGGTGCTGTCGTACATCCCCGACCGGATGCTCTCCTTCTCGTGGAACACACCCCCCACGCAGGGGGCCAACCGGATGAAGCGGACCTGGGTGGTGGTGGAGTTCGCGCCCACAGCCGCCGGCGGAACCGCGGTCACGCTGATCCACCTGGGGTTCGGCGAGGGCGCAGCGTGGGATGAGTCCTTCGCCTATTTCGAAAAGGCCTGGGAGTTCGTCCTGGGACGGATGAAGAGCGTGCTGGAAGCGCAGGGCAAGTAGGGCGGGTTGAGGTGGTGGGGAGGGAGCCGCGCGGGCACGCGATGTGGGCGTCCACATCAGACTTGGCGGGTTGGTAAGCCCGCCCCACCGGAAGAAGGCACGGGGCCACGGCGCGCGTCGATTGCGCCCCCAGCGCGCAGCCCCCCCCACAATGGTCCACCCACACCCCAGCCCCGA
>DOJA01000084.1:0-2480 GCA_003511945.1 Phycisphaerales bacterium
CGGACCGGCCCGGCGTGGATTCAAGAAGAACAGCCGCCTCGCGAAGGACGCTTACGCCCGCCGACGACGGACCGCGGCGATCCCGCCGACCACCACCAGCGCCAGACCACCCGGGGTCGGGACGATCTGGAAGGTGCTGAAGAAGTTCACCGAGTCGCCGTTGCCCAGCTCGAAGTTGTTGCGGATGCCGATGTTCACCAGATTCGCGGGCGCAGGAAGCCCGGCGAAGCTCTCCATCGGGATCGCGTTCGTGCCGAAGCCGGGCACGGTGTGAAGCTGCGGCGCGGTCCGCAGCTGAGCCGTGGGCACGAGCACATTGTCGACGATGCCCTCGAAGAAGGGCAGAGCGCCGAACGACTTCACCGTCGCCCCGTTGCCGAAGACATCGGGCGCATTGTTCTGGTTGATGATCGAGCCCGAGATCGACCCGTCCATCGTGTTTGGGCCGGGGAAGGTCGGGAACACCGGCAGCGTCGTGGTGACCGAGAAGGTCGCCGGCGCCGCGGTGAGGTTCGTCATCAGGATGTTCTGGAAAACGAACGGATCCGGGTCCAGTTCGAGGGTCCAGTCGCAGGACCAGTGGGCGCTCTGAAAGAACCCGTCGACCTGCCACACCGTCTTGCCGTTCTTCTCGACCGGCCCGATGGTCCAGGTGCTCGGGTTGTTGGAGGCGCGCCAGGTGCCGCCGTTGAAGTTGATCACCATGTCCCAGCCCGTCGGGGCCGCCAGACCGGCGAACGCAGAGCCGCACAGCCCCAACAGGGCAACCGCGGCGGTCATCGCAACCTTCTTCATGAGCCCAACCCTCTCTCTTCGATGCCCCGCCTTTCCACAGGCAAAGCACCACAGCACGCGCGGGCGAGAGTCGGGGAGATGACGCGTCTCGTTCCCTCGACCGCTACAGCGGTATTGTGGGCGAACATTGCCGCCGACGCAAGCGCGACGAGGGAACTTTCTCGACCCAGAACCCCCAAGCCGACCGTCCGCCGCGCGCATCCTCGACCGGCCAGTATCCGCAAGTGTTTATTCCACAATGACTCACAGCACCTGCCCCATCGCGTTACCCTATCACACCCCGACCAGATAAGCCCTCGGAGAAGCCCCCGTGACCGTCGCCGCCCGACTCGCCCCCTTCGGCACCTCCATCTTCGCCGAGATGTCCCGTCTGGCGGCACAGCACAGCGCCGTCAATCTCTCCCAGGGCTTTCCCGATTTCGACGGCCCGGAGGTGGTCAAACGGGCCGCCGTGGACGCCATCGCCGCCGGGTTCGGGCAGTACGCCCCCACCAACGGCGTGCCCGCCCTCGCCCGCGCCGTCGCCGACCGCTCCGCCTCGGTCATCGGACGCCCGATCGACCCCATCGCCGAGGTGACCATCACCGCGGGCTGCACCGAGGCCATCGCCGCGACGCTGCTGGGGCTCCTCAACCCGGGCGACGAAGTCGTCCTCTTCGAGCCGTTCTACGACTCCTACCGCGCCTGCGTCGCCCTGGCCGGGGGCCAGCCGCGCTTCGTCACCCTCCGCGCCCCCGACTTTTCCTTCGACCCCGCCGCGCTCCGCGCCGCCTTCACCCCCCGCACCCGCGCCGTCCTCGTCAACACCCCCCACAACCCCACGGGACGGGTCTTCTCCCGGGCCGAGCTCCAGTCGATCGCGGACCTGTGCATCGCTCATTCCGTCATCGCCATCAGCGACGAGGTGTACGAACGCCTCGTCTACCACCCCGACCGCGCCCCGCACCTCTCGATCGCCTCTCTCCCTGGAATGGCCGAGCGCACCATCGTCCTCTCCTCCCTGGGCAAGTCGTTCTCCCTGACCGGGTGGAAAATCGGATGGGCCGTCGCGCCCCCCGACCTCTCCCGCGCCGTACGGGCGGCCCACCAGTTCCTCACCTTCGCGGTGAACACCCCGATGCAGCACGCCGCCGCCCTCGCGCTGGCCAGCCCCCCCTCGTACTACGACAGTCTGGTCGCCGACTACCGCCACAAGCGGGACCGGCTGGCCGGCGCCCTGCGCGCCCTGGGCTTTGACCTGCAGGACCCTGAGGGGTCATATTTCCTCTACGCCGACCACACCGCCGTCAGTCGGCGGCTCGGCGTGACGGGCGATGTCGCCCTGTGCCGGGCGCTCATCGAACGGTTCGGCGTGGCGGCCATCCCTCCCACCGCCTTCTATGCCACCCCGGGCGAGGGCGAACGCTTTGTGCGCTTTGCGTTCTGCAAAAAGAATGAGACCCTAGACGCCGCCATCGAACGGCTGAACCGGATCGACCCCTGAAAGACCTCAACGGACCCCCCAATGGCCAAAGCGACCTCCAGCAAAGTGTCAAAGTCCAAGGCGCCATCGAAGAAGGCGGCAAAGACGACGGCAAAGAAGACGGCAAAGACGACGGCCAACACGACGGCCAAGACGACGGCCAAGAAGTCCGCCTCGCGCACACCCGCCCCCCTCCCGGCCCAGAACAAGCCCAAAGCCAAGG
>DOJA01000084.1:2634-3189 GCA_003511945.1 Phycisphaerales bacterium
ACCGCCCCCGATCGCCCCCCGGATGCGGCCCCGCGCCCCGAGGCGCCCCAAGGCCTGTCCGCGAGCGTCAGCCGCGTATTCAACGCCCCGGTCAGCGTGGTCTACAACGAGTGGTCCACAGCGCCGCGTCGCCGGCGCTGGGCCGCCGACGCCATGCTCAGCGTCCGCAAGGCGACGCAGAACAAGTCCATGCGGATCACCTGGGACGCCGACGCGACGGAGGTCGATGTCACCTTCACCAGCCAGGGCCCGGAGAAGTGCCTGGTGGTCGTGGACCACAGCAAGCTCCGGAGCCCAGCCCGGGCCGCGGAGCTCAAGGCCTTCTGGGGCGAGGCCATGGAGCGACTGAAGGCCCTGGTTGTGAAGGCCTGACATCATCGGATCGCGTGCGCCGCAAGCGGCGACGGCACCCAAGAAACGCCGTCCGTGACCCTTTCGGCTCGCGTGCACATGAGGCGGCGACCATTCCACCCGGCGCGCTCGCCCATGCGGACCGCCGCGCTTGACGCGCACCAGCAAACGCCCCCTGATGGCCAACTCCCGGCCCGCAGGGCC
>DOJA01000202.1:0-5314 GCA_003511945.1 Phycisphaerales bacterium
GGACGGTGCCGCTGCTGGTGCTGGGGCAGGTGGTGTACCGCCTGTTTGACACCGGGGGCGGGGGGGTGGGAGTCGGGCTGGTCGAGACGGCGGGGGCGGATGCGCCGGCGGCGCTCTCCAAGGGGGCGCTGGCGACGATCGCGGTCGGCGCCGGGCTCTACGAAGAGCTGCTGTTTCGGATGGTCGGCATCGCGCTGGCGCATGTCATTCTTGCGGACCTGCTGGGCATGCGCGACTTCGCGGCCCGGGCTGTCGCGGTCGTGATCTCCGCGGCGGCGTTCGCGGCGTACCACGACATCGCCGGCCCCGCGGGCTTCGACCTGGGCCGGGCGGCGATCTACTTCTTCGCGGGCGTCTACTTCGGCGCGGTCTATGTCCTGCGCGGGTTCGGGATCGTGGTGGCGGTGCACGCGCTCTACGACCTGGCGGTGCTGGTGGTCCTTCCCGGCTCGCAACCGTGACGCCCGGATTCCCATACAGGGCCGGGCGCGCTGCGCGCCCAAGGAGGTCGGCATGCGCTGGATGATCCGGCTCGCGGCGGTCACTGTTGGGCTCCTGCTCGGGAACGCGGCCCGAGCGAGCGACCTTGGAATCAGAGATGCGCGACTCGTGCGCTCGGAGGGCGGCTCAGGCCCGGTGTGGCACGCCGAGTTCGCCATCGCGTGGAAGAACGCCTGGCGGAACGAGCGGAACAACGATGGGGCGTGGGTCTTTTTGAAGGTCCGCGCGCCGGGACGGGGTTGGCGCCACGCCATGCTCGCGTCTGCGGGGCATGGCGCGATCCCCACGGAGAACGGACCCGCCGCGGAACTGCATGTGGCGTCGGACGCGGTTGGGGCCTTCATTGCGCCGGCGATCGCGACCCGGGGGTCCGTGGCATGGGCGGTGCGGTTGGCGCTCGACGCCCGGACGGTCGAAGCGCTGGAACGGATCGGGCCGACGGCCGAGGTGGCGGCGTTCGGGGTCGAGATGGTCCGCGTGCCGGAGGGGGCGTTCTGGGTGGGCGAGCCCGGCCAAAGGGCGGTGGAGCACGCCGCGTTCTACCGCTGCGACGCGCAGGGCAGGCCCGCGGGGCGTTACAGAGTTGAGAACGAGAGTCCGATCGAGGTCGGCCCCGTCGAGGGCATGCTGCACTACGGCGTGGAGGGCAATTTCGCGATCTTCGCCGGCGACAGGCAGGGGCCGGTTCCCGCGGAGTTCCCCAAGGGCTTCGCGTCGTTCTGGTGCATGAAGTACGAGCTCACCCAGGGCCAGTACGCCGAGTTCCTGAACCAGATCCCGGCGAGCGACACAGCGCACCGCGCGCTCGGGGGCGGGTTGGCGTCGCTGGCGCCTGACAGTCGGCTGTCGATCCGCGTCCAGGACGGCCGTTTCGTCGCGGACCATCCCGCCCGACCGGCCAACTGGGTGTCGTGGGACGATGGGTGCGCGTGGGCCGACTGGGCCGGGCTGCGCCCGATGACCGAGATGGAGTTCGCCAAGGCGTGCCGCGGACCGGGCGAGCCGCCCGCGGACGACTTCCCATGGGGCACCGCGAGCAAGGAGGGGCTCAAGCGGGTCATGGGTCCGGATCTTGATCTCGTGCGCACGGGCGATGCGGACGAGGCGACGCTGACCGATGCCCGGCGCGAGCCACTGGGGGCGTCGTACTACTGGATCATGGACCTCGCCGGGAGCGTGTGGGAGCGCTGCGTGACGATCGGCCACCCGCGCGGGCGCGCATTCAAGGGCACGCACGGCGACGGCGCGCTCAACATGGGCTTCGCCACCAACGAGGACTGGCCGGCGAGCGATCACGCCCCGAGTTGGGGGGGTGGGTACGGCTACCGGGGCGGGGGGCACTACGAGGCGGCGCGGGTGTACGAGCCGGGGCACTTCAACCCGCACAGCCCGGTCGGATGGCGCCGGTTCGGCTCGTGGGGCCAGGGGCCGCGCTCGATCGCGTACGGGTTCCGGGCTGTGCGCACCGTCGATGTGCAGTAGAGAGAGCTGGTCTCCTACACTGACGGGCTATGCCCACGGACAAGGCCGCCAAGTCGCTGGAAGTTGTGGAGCCGATCGGCGCCCGGGTGCTGATCCGCAAAGACGAGGACCGCAAGCAGACCAAGAGCGGGCTGCACCTGCCGGACAAGATGGAGATCCCGACGCTGACGGGACGGGTGGTCTCGATCGCGGCCAAGGTGGCGTCGGACGAGGATTACCCGATCAAGCGGTACGACCGGGTGCTGTTCCACCCCAAGCACGCGGTGCCGGTGGACTTCGAGGGCGACAACCGGCTGTTCGTCATCCCGGTGGAGGACATCGTGGCGGTGTTCCGGCGTGACGGCGGCGGCGGGCCGGTGGACGCCCCCGAGTGAGCGCGCCGAGCGCCCGGTCGTTTGCTGAACTGCTCAAGAGCCCGCTGGGCGACCTGCCGCGTGAACTGGCGATGGTCCCGCTGCCGGGGCCGGGGGGGTTCGATGTCGTGGTGCGCCCACCCGGGAGCAAGAGCATCACGAACCGGGCGCTGCTGATGGCGGCGCTGGCGAGCGGAGAGTCGTGGCTGCACGGCGCGCTGCTGGACGCGGACGACGCCCGGGTGATGATCGATGCTCTGCGTCAGCTCGGAGCGACGATCGACATCGAGGACCGGGCGCGGGGTGAGGTGCGCATCGTCGGCACCGGCGGGCGCCTGAAGGGCGGCGGCGCGCTGAACCTGAACAACGCGGGCACCGCGACGCGCTTCCTGACCGCGGCGGCGTGCCTGGCGGACGGGCCGGTGGTCATCGACGGCAACGAGCGGATGCGCCAGCGCCCCATCGGAGAGCTGGCGCAGATGCTCCGCGCGCTGGGAATCACAGTGGAGGAACTGGGCGCGCCGGGGTGCGTGCCCCTGCGGGTCCACCCGGCGGGGGGTGCGACGGGTGCGCCCGTGCTGCGGATCGGTCGGACCGCCTCCAGCCAGTTCGTCTCGGCGCTCATGATCATCGGCCCGCTCCTGCCCGGCGGGCTGCGCATCGAGTTCATCGATGAACCCACGAGCGTGTCGTATATCCGGATGACCCTGGCCATGATGCGCCGCTGGACACTGGGCGGCGTCGACGGGTCCATCGAGGACCGCGCCCTTGTCCTGCGCCCGGGCGCGTACCGCGCGCGGGAGGAGGTCATCGAGCCCGACGCGAGCGGCGCCACCTACTTCTGGGGCGCGGGGGCCATCGTTCCCGGATCGCGCTGCGCCGTGCCGATCGATCCGGCGACGAGCATCCAGTCCGACGCGGGCTTCGCGCTGGTGCTGGGCGCGATGGGGGCCGAGGTGTCGGGCGCGTCGGTCGGCGCCGCACCGCTCCGGGGAATCGACGCCGACCTGACCCTCATGCCCGACGCCGCCATGACTCTCTCGGCCGTCGCGTGCTTCGCGAGGGGCACGACGACGATGACCGGGCTGCGCACGCTCCGCGACAAAGAGACCGATCGCATCGCGGCGCTGTGTAACGAGCTGGGCAAGGTCGGCGTAGCCAGCGAGGTGATCTCCTACCGGACCAGCAGCGGGGGTACGGACGAGGGGTTGCGCCTGACGCCCCCCGCCCCCCGAGGGGGGATCGACTGCTCGTCCGGCGCGGCGCGGGTGGCGTTCGACACCTACGATGACCATCGCATGGCCATGTCGCTCGCCCTGATCGGACTCCGGCGCCCGAATGTCGTGATCCGCGACCCCGCGTGCGTTGCGAAGACCTACGAGTCGTTCTGGCGTGACCTTGCCTCGCTGTACGACAGCGCGCTCGCGGGCGCGGGCTCCGGAGGGCGCGCGTGAACTCCCCCTTCTGGCGGATATCCCGGCGATTGCTCCGCTACCGCTGGACGGCGCTGGCGGCCTTGGGCATGGCGTTTGTCTCCGCCGCCGGGCTGGGAGCGGGGATTCTCGGGCTGGTCCCGGTCCTGAACAACATCCTGGGCCAGGACTTCAAGCCCCTCCCCGTGCTGGCGAAGGAACTCGACGGGCGGCTCGGCGGCCACATCCCCGATCCGTGGATCGCGGCGCTCCCGGATGGGCGCTTCGACGCGGTGCTGTGGATCGTCGTCCTGCTGGGCGTGCTGACGGTCGTCGGCGCGGCGGCGAACTTCCTGCACGCCTATCTGTCGCTCACGCTGACCACGCGGGTGGTCGCGGATGTGCGCCGGGCGGCGTTCCGGCGCCTCGTCCACATGCCCCTGGGCGTCGTGGCCCGCGGGGGCGGGCACGACATCACGAGCCGCATCCTGCACGACACGAACATCCTCAACCGCGGGCTGCAGTCGCTCACGAGCAAGTCGGTCGCGCAGCTGACGAAGGGGGGCGCGGCGCTGGTGGCCGCCTTTGTCATCTCCTGGCGGCTCTCGCTGGTCACGCTGGTCGTCGCGCCGGTGCTGGCGGTGATCATCCGCACGCTGGGCAAGCGGGTGCGGCGGGCCTCGCGCGGGGCGATGAAGGGACAAGCCAAACTGCTGGAGGCGGCCAGCGAGGTCACCCGCGGGTTCCGGGTCGTGAAGTGCTTCGCCGCCGAGCGCCACGAGATCGGACGATTCACCCGGCACAACCGCCAGGTGATGCGCGAGATGCTCCGCGCCCGGACGGCGTCGGCGCTCGCGTCGCCCCTCATCGAGACCGTCGCGATCTTCGTGCTCGGCGCGCTGGCCATCGTGGCGGCCAAGGCGATCATCGACGGCGCGCTCGAGCCGGCCCGGTTCCTGCTCGCCATGGGCGCGCTGGGCGTCGCGGGCGCGACGCTCAAGCCCCTCAACGCGGTGGTGCAGGACATCCAGACCGCCGAGGCCGCGGCGCAGCGGCTGGAGGAAGTGCTCGACGCCGAGCCCGAGGACCTCCGCACCGCCGGACGCCCTCGGCTCCCGCGCCACAGCGAGTCGATCGAGTTCCAGGGGGTGTCGCTCCAGTACCCGGGGCAGGAGTCGCCCGCGGTGGACGGAGTCTCCCTGCTCGTGCGGCGCGGGGAGACGGTCGCGTTCGTCGGCCCCAACGGCTGCGGCAAGACCTCGCTCCTCTCTCTCGTCCCCCGGCTGTTCACGCCGACCGCGGGGCGCGTGCTCATCGACGGCGTGGACACCTCGGGCGTTTCCCTCCGGTCGCTGCGCCGGCAGATCGGCGTGGTGTCGCAGGAGACGGTGCTCTTCTCGGGGACGATCGCGACGAACATCGCCTACGGCACGCCCGGCGCGGCCCGCGCCCGGATCGAGGACGCCGCCCGGCGCGCCTACGCCCACGACTTCATCGCGCGCCAGCCCGAGGGGTACGACACGGTGGTCGGGGATCAGGGGCTCACGCTCTCGGGCGGGCAGCGGC
>DOJA01000202.1:5398-5688 GCA_003511945.1 Phycisphaerales bacterium
ATCCTGATCCTCGACGAGGCGACAAGCATGATCGACTCCGAGAGCGAAGCGATGATCGCGCGAGCCATCGCGGAGTTCGCACGCTCCCGGACCTGCCTCGTCGTGGCGCACCGGCTGGCGACCGTCGTGAACGCCGATCGGATCGTGGTCATGAACGCGGGGAGGGTGGTGGACATCGGCGGCCACGGCGCCCTGCTGGCGCGGTGCCCGCTGTACGCGGACCTTGCCCGCCACCAGCTGGCGGTCGGCGCGTCCTGACGCCCCCCCCCACTCCCCCCCACTCACCCCAC
>DOJA01000314.1:0-991 GCA_003511945.1 Phycisphaerales bacterium
GCGGTCGAGTCTAGATGGGGTAGAGCGGCTGGCGAGTGAATCCCCCGCCTTGGGAGGGGGACTCGAGCGCTCGGCACTTCCCATCGCGGACCGATGCCCGTCCTGGCGATCGATGCCCCCTGGGCGCGGGGACCGGGATGGCTCTCGCGGACCGTGGCGGCCCGTCCGCCGGACGGACGCAACCGGGGCGGTGGCGTTCCCTAGCATTGGGAAGAGGGGTCGGCGGCGCTTTGCCCCCGCCGGCCCCCGCACCCGCGAGCCGCCGATGGGAGATCATTACCAGCGAACGGACGAGGAGCTGATCGAGGATTTCCTCGGGGGCGATACCGGCGCGTTCCGGCTGCTGGTGGAGCGGTACCACGACACGCTGCTGCGGTTCCTGTTCCGGATGACCGGGGAGCGGTCGACCGCGGAGGATGTGTTCCAGGACACTTTCCTGCAGGTGCACCAGTCGATCGATTCGTTCGACCCGACGCGGCGGTTCAAGCCGTGGCTGTTCACGATCGCGGCGAACAAGGCGCGGGACGCGCTGCGGAAGCAGAACCGGCGGGCGGCGGTGTCGCTGTCGGCCAGGCCCCGGGACAGCGAGGGGGGGTCGCTGATCGACCTGTTCCAGATCGACCTGCCCGGGCCCGAGCTGCGGCTGGAGCAGGAGGAACTGGGCGAGCTGGTCCAGCGGGCGGTGGACGCGATGCCGCCTCGGCTCCGGGAGATCCTGCTGCTGGCGTACTTCCAGAGGATGTCGTACCAGCAGATCGCGGAGGCGATCGAGATTCCGCTGGGGACGGTCAAGTCCCGGCTTCACGCGGCGGTGGCGGCCTTCGCCAAGCGCTGGCAGGAGCAGGTCCAGGACCGGAAACATCGGTTCGGGGAAAAAGGGGCTTCGGGAGGCGAACCCTGATCCGGGCCCTGTCGTAGCACCGCTCACTGCGTATGGCCGAAGCCGCACCGCCCATTGATGCCGACACCCCCTCCCTGAGCGCCGCGTTCA
>DOJA01000314.1:1149-1402 GCA_003511945.1 Phycisphaerales bacterium
GCGGCGCTCGACGAGGCCGCCCAGGGCGGCTTCGATCCCCGCCGGGCGGACTCCCCCGCCGCCCGGCGGCTTCTCGGGCTGCTCCGACTGCTGGACGCGCCCTCTCGGGGCGCCTCCCCCCCGCTCTCTGAGGACAACTCGCTGCTGGTGGATGTGACCGTGGCGAGGGTGCTGCGGACGCCCAGGTTGCCGACGCTGGGACGGATCGAGGCCCCGGCCCCGGAGCCGTCGCTCACGGCGGCATCGGCGGGGG
>DOJA01000314.1:1506-6513 GCA_003511945.1 Phycisphaerales bacterium
GGTCGATACGCTCGCGGCGGTCCGCTGGGACGCGGATGCGAGCGAGACAGGGCCGGTGTCGGCGCTGCTGGCGCTGCTCGACGAGGGCGAGTTCGGGGCGTCGGAGCGGCATGAGCGCTCGCTGGTCGATGCGACGATGCGGCGCATCGCGTCGGATCAGGAGTCCCGGCGGGCCCGGTTCCGGATGCACCCGGCGCCATCAGAGCCGGGGCGCGTGCCCGGTTCGGTGCGGTTGAGGGATCTTGCGTCCGTGGCGGCGGCGGTGCTGCTGGGGTGCGCGGTGCTGTGGCCGATGCTGGCCTCGTCGCGCGAACACAGTCGGCGGACGGCGTGCGCGGCGAACCTGGGACGGGCGGCGCTGGGGTTCAGCATGTACGCGGGGGACTACGACGGTGCGCTGCCCTCGGCGCGGGCGTCATTCTTCGGAGGACGCTGGTGGGATGTCGGGCGCGGGGAGGCCTCGCACTCTGCGAACCTGTACCGGCTGATCACGGGGCACTACAACTCGCTGGTTGAGCTGGCGTGCCCGGGGAACCATGGAGCGCCGGTGCGGGCGGAGTCGCCGGCTGCGTCGGACTGGAGTTCGCCGGAGCAGGTGTCGTACTCCTACCAGTTGTTCGGCGCGCGGCGGCCGACCTGGGGGGCGCCGGCGCGGTTCGTGGTGCTGGCCGACAAGTCGCCGGTGATCGACCGGGCGCGACGGGGCGAACGGTTCGATGCGGAGGCGAACTCGCTGAACCACTCCGGGGGCGGACAATCACTGCTGTTCAGCGATGGGAGCACGGTGTGGGCCTCGTCGCCCCGGCTCGAGTCGGGGGACAACATCTGGCTGCCCGCGCCGATGGAGGGCTCGCTCCGCCCAACCCTGACAGGGCGCGAACAACCGTCGGGGCCGACGGACGCGTTTGTGGGGCCGTGAATCGGCCCGGTTGAAGAGAGCGGGGCCTTGCGGTACGATCCGCGGCCCGATTTTGACCGCCCGTCTTCCGGGCGCGTCCCGTTCAAAGGCGCAGCCATGCCCAAGATGAAGCCCCACAAGGGTCTGCTGAAGCGGATCCGCATCACCAAGACCGGCAAGGTCAAGCACAACAAGGCCGGGTACAAGCACCTGCGGTCTTCCAAGGCGGCGACCCGCCTGCGCCGGCTCCGCAAGGGGAGCATCATGTCGACGGCGGACACGCGGCGGATCTCGCGGCTGCTGGGGCGGCGCCTGCGGGGTCGGACGCAGCCGCTGTCGGCGCTGCGCCGTTCGCCATCGCCCTCGGAACGACGCGAGATGCGGGCGAAGGCCCGGGCGGCGGCCGGGGCGGCCACGGGGTCCTGATCGAAGCACGACACCATTGTCCGTCGGGACTTTGCAAGCCGGCCCGAACAGTCGGGACGCTCCGGCGGACGCACTCGGAGAGTTTGAGCCATGCCACGCGTGAGAATCGGGTCCGCCCGCCGGCGGAAGCACAAGCGGATCGTTCGCGAAGCACGCGGGTACTTCGGCACGCGGTCGCGTCATCCGCAGCAGGCCAAGATCACGATCATGCGGGCGCTGCGGTACGCGTGGCGGGACCGTCGGGCGCGGAAGCGGGACATGCGGGCGCTGTGGATCACGCGCATCACGGCGGCGTGCCGCATGCGTGGGACGCGCTACTCGCTGTTCATGAACGGGCTCCGGATGGCGGGCATCAACCTGAACCGGAAGATGCTGAGCCAGGTCGCGATCGAGGACCCGGCGGCGTTCGACCGGCTGGTGGAGCAGGGCGTCAGGGCGAGCCGCGCAACGCCGGCGAAGTCCTAAGAGCCGCTCGCGGATTGACTCATAGAGGGCCGGAGAGACGGGCGGGCCGCCCGTCCCACCAGAGGATGGATAGGTCATTCTGTGAGGAACTTGAACGGGGGAAGGCGTTCGGTTTGAGCCACCATGCGGGGCGGTCCAGATGGACCGCCCTGTTTCGTTTGGGTGACCCGGTGTTATCGCATGGCGGCGAGCGCCGGGCAGAGGGCGCGGACGGTGACGCCCGGCTTGAGGGGGGGCTCGATCGCTCCGGCGAGGGGCTCGCCCAGCACGGCGGCGGCGGCGGCGAATCCGCTGCGGGCGGCGCCTTCCATCGTCGCGGGCCAGCCGGTGCGAACAAAGTCGCCCGCGAGGACGACGCCCTCCAGCGCGTTGGGGCCGAGGGTGTCGGGACGGGCGGCTTCGGCTTCGGGGGTGGGGGCGAAGGTGGCCAGCTTTTCCTTCACGGATCGCGACGCGGTGACCTGGGCGGAGGCCGCAGCGGGAAAGCACGCGCGGATGTCGTCGGTGACGCGGCGGGTGATGTCGTCCTCGGTGAGGGGCATCCAGTCGTCGGCGGCGCTGATGACGGCGTGGACGCGGCGGCCCTCTTCGTCTTTCCGGAAGATCCACTGCGTCGGACGCTCGACGAGCGCGGCGGCGGGCATGGGCATGACGGGGCGGTCGAAGGAGAGGTGGACGCCGAGGATCGGGCTGTGGGTCAGCGCGGCGAGGCGGTCGAATCGGGGGTCGGCGGCGCGGACGGCACCGTCGACGATTCGAGCGGCGCGCTCGAAGGGCAGGGCGCAGACGACGGCGTCGGCGTGGAGCAGCGGGGCGTCGGCGCACTCGACTTCGCGGGGGGTGATGCGGGTGACGCTCGTTCCGAGTCGGAGGACGCCTCCCGCGGCGCGGAGGGCGGCTTCGGCGGGGTCGTAGAGCTGGAGGAGGGGTACGGCGGAGACCCCGATGGCGGCGGCGTCGCGGTGGGCGAGGAAGCCCTCCTGGAAGACATGCAGGGCGGTTGCGGCGCAGACTCGCGCGGGCGTCAGGTTGCAGGCGCTGACGACGACGGGCTCCCAGAATCGGCGGATGTCGTCGTCGCGCTGCGCGTGGGCGGTGAGCCACTGGGCGAAGGTCTGGCGGGTGTGGTTGGCGCGGTCGCAGCGGGCGATCGCGCCCATGGCGAGGGCGACGCGGGCCTTCTGGGCGCTGGTGAGGAAGGCGGCGCCGATGAAGGCGCCGGCGAAGTGGGCGGGGGCTGGGAGAAGGCCGGGACGGAACACGCTGACGCGCCCGCCGGTCTCCACCCAGCAGATCTCCCGGAGCCACTGGAGTCGGTCGCGCACGCCCAGCATGCGGCAGAACCGGAGGTAGTTCGTGCAGCAGCCCATGGCGATGTGCTGACAGTTGTCGAGGACCTCGCCGGTCCGGGGGTCGATGAAGGAGGTGGCGCGCCCGCCCAGCTTCTTGCGGGTCTCGAGGAGGGTGACGGCGACGCCGGCGCGGGCGAGACGGAGGGCGCAGGCGATGCCGGCGATGCCGGCGCCGACGACGATCACGCGGCGGGCCGCGGCGCTCACGCGGTCGCCCCCTGGCGGGCGGGGCGGCGGAGGATCCAGCCGTTGAGGAGGGCCTTGAGCGCGATGCCGGCTTTGGTGGCGGACTGGAGGCGGACCCGGCGGTCGGCGGCGACTCGGGCGGGGGCGTTCTCGATGACGCGGAGCAATCCTGAGTAGATCGCGGTCATCGCCCGGAGCCCCGGCGCGCAGGGCGGGTCGATCATGTCGTCGAGCGGGGCCGAACCCTCGTAGGCGTGGCGGGCCCAGGCGCTGATCGCGTTGATGAAGGATGCGCAGGCCTCGGGGCGGGACCAGTTGCGGACCTCTTCGACGCTGAGCCCGGCGGCGCGGAACTCCGCGCGCGGGAGGTACACGCGTCCGGCGTCGTAGTCCTCGCCGAAGTCGCGGAGGATGTTGGTGAGCTGGAAGGCGAGCCCCCGCTGGACGGCGAGGCGGTGGGCGGCGGCCCGGTCGGCGCCGGGGCGGAGTCCCCAGATCCGCACGCAGATCAGGCCGACGGTGGACGCGACGCAGTAGCAGTAGCGTTCGAGTTCGGCGCGGTCGGCGCAGACCAGGACGGGCTCGCGCGACGACGCGGCCTGGGCGTCGTGCTGCAGGTCCCAGGCGAGCCCCGCCAGCAGCGATCGCAGGTCGGCGGGGTCGAGCTCGAAGCGCCGGTAGGTCTCACGGAAGGCGGTCCAGACGGGGCAGCGCTCATCTTCGGCGAGGTCGGTCCCGGCGATGAGGCGTTCGGCGCTGGCGGCGAATCGCTCGAGCCCGGCGCGCTTGAGCTCGGGGGTGGCGGCCTCGTCGGTGAGATCGTCGGCGGCCCGCATCCAGGCGTAGACGGAGTAGACGGCGGAGCGCCTGGGTTCGGGGGTGAGGCGCAGGCCGTAGTAGAAGTTGCGGGCCCGGGTGCGGACAACCGCGGCGCAGTGGGCGTAGGCGGCATCGAGGGAGGGCGTGCTCACGGGGCGGCGCTCCAGCGCCGGCGCGCAAGGATCGCGGTGAGCACAAGGGCGGCCTTGCGCCACTTGGGCAGGACCGGGCGGGTCCACAGAGTTGCGCAGCCGATCCGTTCGACGGCGGTCAGGACAGACTCGCCCCCGGCGCCGAAGAGCCAGACCACGGGGCTGAGGTCGGTGGCCAGCGCCCGCGGGAGGGGCCGCCCGACGGCGAAGAGCGCCCGCGTGCGCTCGACGAGGGGGCGGAGCGCGCGGATGTACGCGACGCGGACGGCGGGGTCGTCCGGTCGGTCGGCCCACGCGCGGAGGGTGTCCGGGTCGAGGGAAGTCTCTTGCGCCGGGAGGTAGACGCGCCCGCGCTCGGAGAGGTCGCGCCGGACATCCTGCCAGAAGTTGGTGAGCTGGAGGGCGGTGCAGGTGGCGTCGGACATGCGGGCGAGGTCGGCGTCGCGCCCGGACCAGTCGGCGTGGCCGCCCAGGGCGAGGACGATGCGCCCGACGGGGTCGGCGCTGCGGGTGCAGTAGTCGACGAGCTGGTCCCAGGTGTCGTAGCGGGTGATGCGCTGGTCCTGTTCGAAGGCGTCGATGAGGTGCTCGAACGGGTCAATGGAAAGCCCGTGGCGGCGGACGGTGGCTTCGAGCGCGACGAAGACGGGGGGGGCTGGGCCACTCGCACTGGGTCGCGCAGGGGCTCCTGCTCGACAAGTTCGACCCC
>DOJA01000231.1 GCA_003511945.1 Phycisphaerales bacterium
CGCTGACGACCCGGAGCGCAACTCTTTGGATCCCGGTGTCTTGCCTCCCAAGGCGGGCGATTCACTCGCCCGCCGTTCTACCCCTTCTCGACTCGTCTGCGCGCTCGGCGTGCAGACGAAGTGGTCTAGCCGTCGATGTCGCTCTCGAGGTTGTCCTTGAGTTCGTCGAGGTTCTCAAGGAACTGCGCCGTCCCGCGGGCCACGCAGGTCAGCGGGTCGTCGGCGATCTTCACATCCATGCCGGTCGCGTTGGACAGCACCACATCCAGCCCGCGCAGCAGCGCCCCGCCCCCGGCGAGCATGATCCCGTTCTCGACGAGGTCCGCCGCCAGTTCGGGCTCGGCCTTCTCCAGCGTGCGCGTGCAGGCCTCCACGATCGCGTTGATCGGCTCCTGCAGCGCCTCGCGGATCTCCTCGCTCGTCACCACCGTCTTGCGGGGCAGGCCCGAGAGCGAGTCCCGCCCGCGGGCCTCCATCGTCCGCTCCTCGCCCACCGGCGCCGCCGAGCCGATCTCGATCTTGATCCGCTCGGCCGTCTGCTCGCCGATCATCAGGTTGTAGGTCTTCTTCATGTGGACGATGATCGCCTCGTCCATGTCGTCGCCCGCGACCCGCACGCTCTCGCAGGTCGCGATGTCCGCCAGCGACATGATCGCCACCTCGGTCGTCCCGCCCCCGATGTCCACGATCATCGACGCGGTCGGCTCGGTGAAGGGCAGCCCCGCCCCGATCGCCGCCGCGATCGGCTCCTCCACCAGGTACACCGTCCGCGCCCCGGCCCGCTCCGCCGACTGCTGCACCGCCTTCTTCTCCACCGCCGTGATCCCGCTGGGCACCGCGATCACCACCCGCGGCCCCGGGCCCCACGCCCGACCGTTCACCTTGCGGATGAAGTACGACAGCATCGCCTCGGTGATGTCAAAGTCCGAGATCACCCCGTCCTTCAGCGGACGGATCGCGCTGATCGACCCGGGCGTCTTGCCCAGCATCTCCTTCGCTGCCCACCCGACCGCCATCCCGTTGTTCAGCACCTTGTTGGTGCCCTTGCGCACCGCGACCACGCTGGGCTCATTCAGCACGATGCCCTCGCCCCGGACCGCCACCAGCGTGTTGCAGGTGCCCAGGTCGATGCCCATGTCTACGCTGAAAAAACTCAGCAGCCGATCGAAGATCACGCGCGGGGCACTCCGTTCCGGGCCCCGGTCGGCCGGAGCGCGGAAACTACCACATATTGGGGGTCCGGTGGTCAGGACACCCTGTTCCCCATGTTATCGGAGTTCACCCCTCGGCGCGGGCAACAGTTCGGGATCCTCGACCGAGGCCCGCCCGCCGCCCCTCAGCGCCCGATGTCCACCCGCCCGGACTTTGGATGCAGCTTCAGCGCCCCGGCCCACGCGCCCCCGGGGCCGACTTCCTTGGCCGCCAGCGCCATGAACCCCACCGCCGCCGCCAGGCACACCACCGCGCCCAGCATCAGCCCCGCGTACACATTCGGCACCGGGCGCGCCGCGCGGCTCATCTGCATCCCGAACTGCTGCTTGGTCGCCTTTGCCTTCGCCATGGCCCGTTGTTCCCCTGTGCCGCCCGCGCCTCAGAGCGTGGGGATCACGAAGTCGCCCTGCTCGATCGCCACCTCGCCGGCCCGACCCAGGAAGTCCACACGCCCCACCGAATCGTTCTGGTTCACCCGCTCGATGATGAGGGTCGCCAGGAAGCGATTCTCCCGCGTGATGTTCAGGCGCATCCCCTCGCGGAGCTTGTCGCTCGAACCCCCGGAAATCTCGACCAGCGTCTGGCCCGCGGGGTCGCGCTGCACCGCGGTCACCCGGGCCCGGAACTCCGCCGGCGCCTTGAGGAAGCCCGTCGACCGCCCGCCGTCGCTCAACACCGCCGACCCACCGGCCCCGCCCTGCTCGCGGATCGACTGCAACTGCTCCTGCTGGCTCCGCAGCGTCTCCCGGGCCACCTCCAGCTCGCCCTGCAGGTCGTTGATCCGGTCCGCCAGCGCAATCTCCTTGCGGCTGGCGTCCAGCGTCCGCGCCCGCAGCGCCTCCAGCTCCGACGACTGCGACTCATTCAACGCCGCGTAGGTCTTGATCACCGAGGTGAACTGGTCGATCTGCCCGCTGTAGGTCGCCTGCGCCTGCTTGAGGGAGTTCGACTCCGCCAGCAGCCGCGCGTTGTCGCCCTGCAGCCCCGCCAGACGACTGGTCGACTCCTGCAGCGACGCCTCCAGCGTGGCGATCTTCTGCTGCAGCACTTCGCGCTCGGCGGCCCCGGCCTGAGTCGCCTCCGTCGCGGTCGCCTCCGCCGCCGTCGCCCGCTGGCGCTCGGTCCGCAGTTCCTGCTTGATCCGCTGCGCGTTGCTGGTGTACGCGATCGACAGCCCCGCGAGCAGCACGCTCAGGACCGTCGCCAGGATCACCAGAATCTTCGTGACGATGTGCAAGGCACTGGCTCCTCAATCAGGGCAATGACGCCGACCCCGAACCCACCCGCCGAACGACGGAAATGCCCGTCGCTTCCGTCCAGAAACCCGACCCACCCGACCGCCCGACCCGGCATCCAACCGGTACGCCCCGACCGGGCCGCCGGATCCGCACAGGAACCCCGCCCCGCAGCCCCGGACACCCCCCCGGACAC
>DOJA01000149.1:0-1878 GCA_003511945.1 Phycisphaerales bacterium
GGTGTGTGCCGGGGGGGTGTGAACCGGGGGGGTGTGTGCCGGGGGGTCTGAACCCCATCACGGCGCCGGCGTGAACTTGACCAGCGCGATCGTCGGCTCACCGGGGTCGTCGGCGGGCGTCTCCGCGACGACTTCTCCGATCACCACACCTTCGAGCGCCGGGAGGTCGTCCATCGTCAGGACCGCCCACACGGCGCCGAGTTCACGGGCCGCGCGGGCGACCTCTGCGGGCTCGTTGATCGCGGGAACGGTGCGGTCCAGGGTGTAAACCGTCTGCGCGTAAGTGATGGTTCGGTCCGAGAGACGGAAGAAGACCAGCGTCGCGTCCGGGGGGAGCGTTTCGCCAATCAGCCGGGCGAACCGGCGGGCGTGGTCGTCGTAGCGATCGTGCATCAGGGGAGTCGGCGCCAGGGCCGCCCAGAGGGCCGCCGCGAGCACTCCGACCACACGGAGCACGCGGTGCGCGCGGGCGCTGTCGGGTTCACCGCCGCGCGCCAGGCGCCTGGCGAGCCAGTCGGACGCTCCCGCGCTGATGAGCACCGCGAGCGGGGCCAGGATCGGCAGCATGTAGTAGTCCCGCCGGTGGTTGGAGAGCGACATCAGCAGGGCGCACGCGAGCGCCATCCACCACACGACCCGACCCCGCGCCAGGTCCGCGCGCCCGCGCACGAAGGGCACGAAGAGCGCAAAGGGCAGCGCGAGCGCCCAAGGGAAGGTGATGAGCGGGATCGCGTACAGGTAGAACGGCGTCAGCCACTCCAGCAACGGAGTCCGCTGGGCCGGTCCACGCCCGGAAAACAGTTCCGCTCGCCACAGCGCGAGCGCATCGGGGTGGCGCGCGAGCACTGCGCCGAACCAGGGCAGCGTCACCGCGCCAAGCACGCCCAGCCCCAGCACCGGGCGCAGCGCCGCGATCGCGTCGCGGGCCCGTCGCGCGGCCACGAAGTGCGCCACCACGCCCGCCGCAAGAATCAGCAGCACATGCGGGCCTTTCGCGAGCGTCGCCAGCCCCGCGCCCAGCCATCCGATCAGCGCATCGCGCCGCTGCCCGCGCTCCCCCGGCGCGCGGAGCGACGACGACGCCCAGCCCCAGACCGCCAGCGTGCAGCAGGAGGCGTAGAGCATGTCGGGGCGCGCGCTGGAGCCATACTCCGCCAGCCCCAAGAACCCGCAGACCACGACCCCGGCCGTGACCCCCGTGCGCCGCCCATAGACGCGCGCCCCGAGCAGCACCGTCAGCCCCGCCAGCGCCCCCCCCGCCAGCGCCGACGCCAGGCGTGCGGCCCACGCCGGCACGGGCGGCTCTGTGCCCAGGACGACCGACACCCCACCCTGCGCCCAGTACGCCAGCGGCGGCTTCTTCAGCCGGCTCACCCCGTTGTAGGTCGGGCTGACCCAATCGCCCGAGCGCACCATCTCCCGGGCCGTCTGGGCCGCGAACACCTCGTGCGCGCTGAGGGGGCGATCGCCCAGGTTCACCGCCAGCCCGATGAGCACGCCCAGCAGCGCGATCACCAGCGCCGCGCGCGCGACGCCCTGCTTCGTCTGGTGCGGGTTCACTTCGATGGGACGGGCGCTCCTCCGGGAGGGCGGGGAGGTGGGGGTAGGGCGCCGAACGCACGCTCGGCGACTTCGATCGCGCGGAGCAGCGCCGACGCCTTGTTCACCGTCTCCTGATACTCCGCCTCCGGATCCGAATCGGCCACGATGCCCCCCGCCGCCTGAAGGTGGTAGGTCCACTGGTCCCCGCGCCGGAGCGCCGTGGGCACAACGATGGTGCGCAGGGCCAGCGCGATGTCCATGGTCCCATCGAGCCCCACGCCCCCGAACCCGCCGCCGTACGGCCCGCGACGGACGGGCTCGAGCTCGTCGATGATC
>DOJA01000149.1:1998-2453 GCA_003511945.1 Phycisphaerales bacterium
TCGTCGATGATCTGCATCGCCCGGACCTTTGGCGCGCCGGAGATCGTCCCGACCGGGAGGGCCGCCCGGAGCGCGTCCCAGCAGTCCAGCCCCGCGCGGAGCATGCCCGTCACCGTCGAGGAGATGTGCATGACATGGCTGTAGCNNGTGCTCGGCGCGTTCCTTCTCGTCGGCGAGCAGGTCGCGCTCCAGGGCGCGGTCGGCTTCGTCGGTCCCGCCGCGCGCCCGGGTCCCCGCGAGCGGGCGGTTGGTCACGAGGAACCCGGCCCCGGGCGCGGGGCGCTCGACCTTGCACAGGATCTCCGGGCTCGACGCCACCAGGATGCACCCGCGCCCCTGGAGGTAGCCCATGTAGGGGCTTGGGTTCACCGCCCGCAGCGCCCGGTAGACATCGAACGGGTCGGCGCTGCTCGCGCGTTCGAACCGCTGGCCCAGCACCACCTGGAAGATGTCGC
>DOJA01000149.1:2569-3130 GCA_003511945.1 Phycisphaerales bacterium
ATGTACTCCTTCGCGCGCTCGACCATCGCGCGGTGCGTGGCGCGGGTCAGCGTCGAGCGAACCCCCGTCGCGTCGGGCGCGCCGGGCGAGACTTCAAAGTCCCCGGAAACCAGCGGCTTGCTGTGCGTCTGCAGCGCCGTCCGCGTCGCGCCGATGTCGCGCATGGCGCCGTCGTACGCCTCCCCGGGGTCGTCCTCGGGGCCGACCTCCACAAGGCGGACGACATGGACCAGCGTCTCCACATGATCGAAGACCACGACGCGGTCGTAGAACCCGAACTGCAGGTCGGGCAGGCCCCGGTCGTCGGGCGGGGCGCCTTCCCAGGGCAACTTGCCCGGCTCGGCGTAGCGCACCGCGTCGTACGAGGCGAACCCGAACCACCCCCCACCCCCGGGCAGGCAACGGGGCAGGCGTCGGGCCGCCGTCTCACCCGGCATCACCAGGCGCACGCCCGCGGTCAACCGGCGCGGGACCGACAGGGGATCGTCCTCCCGAGCGACCGTCCGCCGCTCGCCGCCTCCGCGCCGGTCGACCACCGTGACCTCGTGCCCCCGCGCGACC
>DOJA01000149.1:3208-3515 GCA_003511945.1 Phycisphaerales bacterium
CCTCAACCCGGGGCTGCGCGCCCATCAGCGAGTAGCGGCCCACCCGCTCGCCCCCCTCGACGGATTCGAGCAGGAACGACGGCGCCGTCCGCTCGTCACCGACGACCAGCCGCCGGTAGGCGAGCACGGGAGTGAGCTGGTCGCCCATCAGGCGGACCCCGACCGGGATCGCCACACGCGAGCCGTCGCGCACCGACGATCGGGCCAGTGCGATGAACTCCTCTCGGTCGGGCGCGCCGGGCATGGGGGAGAGTGTAGAACCAAACCGGAGCAGGGAGTCACCACGGAGGCGCGGAGAGCGCGGAGG
>DOJA01000128.1:0-1830 GCA_003511945.1 Phycisphaerales bacterium
GAGTGTGGGGGGCGAGTGGGGGGGGCGTGGTTTCTCGCCCCAGCGCGGGGCGCGGGCCGATCTGAACCCCCACGATGATCCCTCAACCCGACCGTTCGTTCGACGGGGCCGGCGCCCGTCCCCCTGTGACCCTGCGGCTGGCCAATGATGACCTGCCCTCGGCCTCGCCCACGCTGCCCCCCGCGGAGATGCTGCCGGACATGCCCCCTCGCCGCGACAGGCCGGGAACATTTCAGATCGCCGGGAAGCGGGTGTACCTCGTCGGGATCGGGGGGTGCGGGATGTCGGGGCTGGCGCGGATGCTCCGGGCTCGGGGCGCGCTGGTCAGCGGCTCGGACAAGGAGTCGAGCGACACGACCGAGGCGCTGGCGCGCGAAGGAGTCGTGGTTTCGCTCGACCAGCAGACGGGACGGATCCCCGCGGGGACACAGCTCGTGATCGCCTCGGCCGCCGTCCCCCCGGCGCACCCGGAACTCCTGGCGGCCCAGCACGCGGGGGTGGAGGTGCTGACCTACGCCCAGGCGCTGGGGCTGTGCATGATCGGGCGCACGGGGGTCGCCGTCGCGGGCACGCACGGCAAGTCCACGATCTCCGCAATGCTGGGGCACACGCTGATCCAGTGCGGTCTGGACCCCTCGGTGATCGTGGGCGCGACCTGTGCGCACCTTGCGGACTCCGGGGGCGAACCGTCGGGGTTCCGGCTGGGGAGCGAGCGCATCCCGCATGGCCCCCGCGCCGGTGAGCCGGGGGTGCTGGTGGCGGAGGCGTGCGAGTTCAACCGCTCGTTCCACAACCTGCACCCGACGCTGGGCGCGATCACCAGCGTCGAGGCGGACCACCTGGACATCTACGGGTCGCTGGACGCGGTGGTGGCCTCGTTCCGCGAGTTCGCGCGCCTCGTCCCGCCCAGGGATGAGGGGGGCTACCTGCTCATCGCCCACGACGGCGCGCACCGGCGCGAGGTGACCGCGGGGCTCGACTGTGCCGTGCAGACGATCGGGTTCGACCCCAGCGCCGACTGGCAGGTGACCTACGACGCCTCATCGCGCCGGGTGGGGCTCAACCAGGGGGCGCGCCACCTGGGGAACTGGGTCAACCGCATCCCCGGGGCGCACATCGCGATCGATTCCGGCTTCGCGGCGGTGCTCGCGCTGCGCCTGGGCGCGTCAATGGAACGGATCGCGGCGGCGCTGGCCTCGTTCAACGGCGTGGACCGGCGGATGCAGTTCCTCGGCGAGAAGTCCATCGGAGACGGGGCGCCGGTGCGGGTGTACGACGACTACGGGCACCATCCGACCGAGATCGACTGCACCCTGCGCGCGCTGCGGGAGAGCGAGCGCCCGGAGCATCGGGGCGGGCGGCTGATCTGCGTGTTCCAGCCGCACCAGCACTCGCGGACAAGGTTCCTGCTTGAGGAGTTCGCGCAGTCGTTCAGTCATGCGGATGTGGTGATCGTGCCGCAGATTTACTTTGTGCGCGACTCGGAAGTGGAGAAGACCAGGGTGTCGTCGGCGGACCTGGTGGACCGCCTGCGTTCGCGGGGCGTACAGGCGATGCACCTGCACCCGTTCGAGGCGATCGTGGAGCAGCTGGGGGTGATCTGCCGCCCGGGCGACCTGCTGGTGGTGATGGGCGCCGGGCCGGTGTGGCGGGTGGCCCGGGGGTTCCTGGATGGGGCTTCCTCGGGGCGCGGCTGATGGACAGCGGGATCGGGATGATGGCGGGCGTGGAGCGCGCTGAGGTTGAGAGGGATGCGCCGGTCCCGACCTGGTTCGGGGTGGGCGGGCGTGCGGACGCGCTGGCGAGGCCGCGCTCGGTCGAGGAACTGCG
>DOJA01000128.1:1861-9105 GCA_003511945.1 Phycisphaerales bacterium
GCTGCTCGGGGCGTTCGCGGGCCATCCGGTGCGCGTGCTGGGCGACGGGGCCAACCTGCTGGTGGCGGACGAAGGGATCGACGGGCTGGTGGTGTCGCTGGAGCGGCTGGAGCCAGAGAGCGCGGAGGTCGAGCACGGGGACGGATCGGTGACGCTGGTGCGCGGTGCGGGGCTGAGCTTGCCGCGGCTGGTGACGGACACGGTCCGCGAGGGGCTGGCGGGTCTGGAGGGTCTGGCGGGCGTGCCGGCCTCGTTGGGTGGCGCGGTGATGATGAACGCGGGGGGGGCGTTCGGGCAGATCGGCGACGCGGTGGCGTTCGTGCGCGCCCTGCGGGCGACGGGCGAGCCGGTGTCGCTGGCGCGGGGGGAGATCGAGTTCGGCTACAGGCGCAGCGGGCTGGCGGGGCTGATCGTGACCTCGGTCGGGCTGCGCCTGCGGCGTGTTGCCGAAGGCGAGCGGGCGGCGCTTCGAGAGCGGTTGAAGGAAGTGATGGCGTCGAAGAAGGCCAGTCAGCCCATGGGGGCCGACAGCGCCGGGTGCTTCTTCAAGAATCCGACGATTGACGGCTCGCGCGTCAGCGCGGGGATGCTCATCGACCGGGCGGGGTGCAAGGGGATGCGCGTCGGCGGAGCGGAAGTGTCGGCGGTGCACGCGAACTTCATCGTGACGCACGCCGACTGCACCGCGACGGACATCCTGATGCTGGCGGAGCGGGTGCGGGAGCGGGTGCGCACGGCGCACGGCGTGTCGCTGGAGAACGAGGTCGTCGTGTGGAGGCGAGGGCCATGATCCGCGTGCTGGTGCTGGGCGGCGGGCCGGACGCGGAGCGCGAGGTGTCGCTGCACTCCTCGTCGGAGGTCGCGTCGGCCCTGCGCGCGCACGGCGGGTTCTCGGTGGACTACCGCGTCATCGACCGGGCGACGCTGGCGGACCTCCGCGCGCTCCGGAGCGATGTCGTGTTCCCTGTGCTGCACGGGCGCTGGGGCGAGGGCGGGGGGCTGCAGGACCTGCTGGAACTGACGGGCGTGCCCTTCGTCGGCTGCGCCCCGGCGCCGGCCCGGCTGGCGATGGACAAGGCGGCGTCGCGGAGCTTCGCGCAGGCGAGCGGGCTGGGCGTCAAGCCGGCGGCGATCCTGGACCCGACCGACGCGGTGCGCCCGCTGGCGCTGCCCGTGGTGGTGAAGCCGGTGTTTGAAGGATCATCGGTCGGGCTGTTCGTGTGCCGCTCGGAGGAGGAGTGGCGGGCGGCGCACCGGGCGACGGCCGCATCGGGCAAGGTGGCGCTGATCGAGCCCTATATCAAGGGGGTCGAGCTGACCCTGGGGATGATCCAGCAGCGCCCGGGCGATCCGTCGGGCGCGATGCGGGCGTTGCCCTTCATCGAGATCCGACCGGCGCAGGGGCTGTACGACTACGAGGCGAAGTACACCCGCGATGACACGGGCTACACCGTGGGCCCGGCGCTGGCGCCGGGGATTGGAGAGGGCGCGGCGGAAGGGGCGCTCGCCTGCGCGCGGGCGATGGGGCTGCGGCATCTGTGCAGGATGGACTTCATTCTCGACGATGACGGGCGGGCGTGGTTCCTTGAGGTGAACACGATGCCCGGGTTCACGACGCACTCGCTGGTGCCGATGGCGGCCCGCGCGGTGGGGCTGGAGATGCCGGCGCTGTGCGCGCACCTCGTGCGGTGCGCGCTGGAGGATTGACGGTTCCATGGCCAAGTCCAAGTCATCGTCGCGTTCCTCGCGGCTGTCCGGGGTGATCAGGGGGCTGCGGTCCTTGGGTTCCGGCGTCCTCTCGGCGGGGGCCGGCGGGGCGCCCGTGGTGTTCAGGGCGTTCACCGGGGTGCTGATCCTGGCGCTGCTGGTGGCGTGGCTGGTGGGGCGTCAGCCGCTCCAACGGGCGGCGGCGGCGGGGGTCGCCACCGACCCGAGTGTGCGCTTCGAGTGGCCCCAGCGGGCCGGCGCGCCGAACGAGACCTGGGTGCCTCCCCCGGTGCAGCGGGACATGGCCCGGGCCGCGCTGGAGTCGATCGGGCGCGACCCGTTCGACCGCGGCTCGCTGGAGGCGGCGCGGGGCCGGCTGCTGGAGACGGGCTGGTTTGCCTCGGTCGACCGGGTCGCTCGGCGGCCCGGGAATGTGATCCTCATCGAGGCGCAATGGCGCGTCCCCGTGGCGGTGGTGCAGTGGGACAACAGCGAGTACCTGGTCGGCCACGGGGGCGAGATCCTGCGCCTGCCGGAGTTCGCGCCCGTCGCGCCGGGGTCGATGGCGGTGATCCGCAACCCGCACTCGCCCCCTCCCCGCGACGAACGGACCGGCGGGGTGGTCTACGGGAAGCCCTGGAGCGGGGGGGACATCCAGGCGGCGGTGCGCCTGCTGGATGTGCTGCGGGGCGATCCGTCGCTGTCGCGCCTGCGGACGATCGAGCTGTCCGACTACATGCGGTCGGGGCACCTGTCGGTGGTGTCGGACCTTGGGTGCCGGTTCGTGTGGGGTTCGGCGATCGGGGAGCCGGCGCCGGGCGAAGTGCCGGTGGAGAAGCGCCTGGCGCGTCTGCGGGACCTGGTGGCGCAGCGGGCGGACGGGGTGTACTCGCGGATCGACATCTTTCTTCCGCAGGTGCTGGTGGATAAAACAGTGACGAGTGCCCGGCCCTGAGACCATTCCTCCGGGGGACGAGCACGCCGACGGCGGGGTGATCGGGACGCCGCCCCGGGTGGCTGTCCCGCCGCGCCGGAGCGGGTTCCGCGTCGGGCCGATGGTGTTCGTGCCGGAGTTCCGTCGCATCGAGGGCGCGGACCCCTGGGCGCACCGCAAGGGCGAGCCCCGCCCGTTCGCGCTGCTGTGGGCGGTGTACCTGTCGGCGGCGGCGCTGCTGACGATCTTCGCGGTGAGCCGGATCACGGTGCCCAGCACGGGGCAGTTCGTGTACGCATGCCGCGCGATGCTGGTCATGGTGAACCTGGGCGCGGTGGTGCTGTGGCCGATGACGCGGCTGAGCCAGCAGTTCCCGGCGCGTCCCGCGCGGTCGCTGCTGACGGACCTGGCGATCGTGGTCGTGCCGGCGCAGGCCGTGGTGTGGCCGATGCCGCTGCTGGCGCACTGGGACTGGGGGGTGACGGCGGCCCAGTCGGCGTCCAGCGCGGCGTGGGCGTCGCTGGTGGGCGCGGTGCTGATGCTGGCGACGCGCCATCCGTCGCACAGCGGGCGGTCGCTTGCGATGCTGGCGTGCCTGGGGGTGGCGCTGGCGGCGCCGGCCCTGCTGGTGGTGCCGGTGATGCTCAACCGCCCGGCGTCGGCCGACCTGCTGCTGTGGTTCAGCCCGCTGACGACGCCCTATGTCATCAGCGCGGCGCCGTCGGGCCACGGGCCGGTGATGGCGACCGCGGAGTGGTTGCTCGTCCTAGCCCCGTTGCCCGCGGCGCTGGGGCTGTGGCTGCTGGGTGGCACGATGGGGGCGCTACCCCCACACGCCCCCCCACACGCTCCCCCACTCGCGCCCCACTCGTACCCCCACCCGCGCCCCCACCCGCGCCCCCACCTTGATCCTCCGGGGGATGAGGCGGTCGATCGTGCCGGGACAGGCCGGTAGACTGTGGTGGATCCCGGGGCCGGTTGGCCTCGGGGGCCGGGCGTGGCGGCCGCGCGACCCCCCCCAAGCGGGAAGTCGTGGGCTGTCGCGCTTTCGGTATGCACGACTTCTTCCGCAGCCCATTGCTGGCGAACCCGACGGAGGCCCCGGGATATGGAGTTCATGACGCGAGAGGAACGGTCGCGCCTGATGGCCCGCCTGGATCACCTCAAGGCCAACCGCCCGGTGCTGGCGATGCGGATCGCCGAGGCGCGGGCCCTGGGCGACCTGAAGGAGAACGCCGACTACCACGCCGCCCGGGAGGACCAGGCGATGGAGGAGGCGGAGGTCCGCGCGCTGGAGCAGCGCCTCGCCGGGGCGAAGGTGCTGGACGAGAACGCCCCGACCGCCGACGGCGTGGTCTTCCTGGGCGCGACCGTGCGCCTGCGCGAGGTGGACACCGGGGACGAGGACCTCTACCGGCTGGTGGGCGAGGCCTCGCCCATGCCCCCCGCGGACTATGTCGAGGTGACGACGACGAGCCCGATGGGCGAGTCGCTGATGAAGTCGCGCGTGGGCGAGGTGATCCGGGTCGATGCGCCGCGGAAGGTGATGCGGTTCGAGATCGTAGAAATCCTATAGACCCCGGCCCGGCGGCCCCTCACCGATCGGTTATCCCAGCAGCTGCAGCGCCGCCTGGGGCGAGGTGTTGGCGATCGTGAGGATCTGGGTGCTCGAGGAGACCAGCACCTGAGAGCGGGTGAGCCCGGAGGTCTCGTTGGCGAAGTCCGAATCCCGGATGAGGGACTCGGCGGCGGTGGTGTTCTCCAGCGAGATGCCCAGCGATCGGATGGTCGAGCCGATGGTGTTCTTCTGGAACGCGCCGAGGCGCCCGCGGAGGGAGGTGACCTCCTTGATGGCCTGGGCGACGACCTCCTGGGCGCCGGTGCGGTTGCCGTCGACGACATTCAGTCCCCGGCCCGCGCCGAGGTCGCTGAGGAAGTAGTTGATGTAGGTCGAGCCCTCGAGGATGCGGGAGCGTCCGAGGTTGCGGACCGCGACATCGCCGACGCCGATGCTGACCTTGCCCCCGATGTCGACGCGGGCGGCGAGCTGGAAGTCGGCGCCCCCGCCGTTGATGGTGAAGGCGTTGACGGCGCCGAGTCGCTGGGCCTCGGCGCCGGAGCCGGTGCCGGTCTTCAGGTCCACCTCGACATCCAGGAAGTCGGTGTTGATGCGGGCGATGGTGCCCTCGGTGGTGGCGAGGATGCCGTTGATGGTGGCGGAGATGTCCTGCCCGGCGTCGGTGGTCTTGTTGTTGGCGGAGGAGAAGAGGGTGCGGTCGGCCGGGACGGTGGAGGCGGCGGCGGTGTTGGCGGCCTGGAACTTGTAGACGCCCGCGGCGGCGATGCCCGCGTTGATGTTCCCGTCGTCGACGACGCGGACGGTGACGAACTCCGCGCTGCCGAAGCCGACGGTCTGGATGCTCACGCCGCCGGCCCCGGAGGCGACGGCGCGGACCCCGGTGACCTCGCTGAAGGAGTTGATGGCGTCGACGATGCTGGCGATTGAGGTGCCCGAGGCGAACGAGAGTTCTCGGGATCCCTTGGAGCCGGCGAGCTCGATGACGAAGCGTTCGCTGATGCCGTCGCTGGGGCCGCTGCCCCCGAGATTGAGGTTGGCGGCGCCGAAGGAGAGGTAGAACCCGCCGACCTGGGCGGAGCCGGTGACGAGGACCTGGACATCGAGGGTGTCGTCGTGCTTCAGTTTCGCGCCGTTGACCTTGAAGGCCTCGATGTTCCCGCTGACATTGGTGGTCACATAGTCGAGGTTGCCGTTGAGGAGCTTGAGCCCCTGGAAGGAGGTGGCGCCGGCGACGCGGTCGATGGTCTGGATGATGGAGTCGATCTGGAGCTGGTTGGCCTGCTTCTCCTCGATGGAGAGCCCGGCCTCGTTGGCGGTCTGGGTGACGAGGGACTGGAGTTCGTTGAGGAGCCCGGAGATCTCCTGCAGGCCGCCCTCGGCGATGTTGACGACCTGGTCGGCCCGCTCGGAGTTGGCGATGGCGGCGCCGATGGCGGCCTTCTCGGCCCGGAGATTCTGCGAGGCGATGAGCCCGGCGGGGTCGTCCTTCCCTCGGTTGATGCGCAGCCCGGTGGACAGGCGCTCCAGCGAGACATTCAGGGAGAGGTTGTTCTCCCCGAGGACGCGCTGGGCGGTGAGGGACGGGACATTGGTGTTGATGCGGGTCATCGGTGGCGACTCCGTTCGTCCGGGCGCCGGGGTGTTCCGGGCCGACTTGCGTTATCGGGGATCGCGATGGACCGGAAACACCGTGGCCCGATAACCCGTGCTCCGGGTCAACGGAATGAAAAAACCCCGGCCTTGCGGGCCGGGGCTTGGAGGATTATCGGGCTATCCGGACGCCTGGGCTTTACCCGAGCAGCTGGAGCGCGGCCTGGGGCTGGCTGTTGGCCAGCGTGAGGATCTGCTGGGCCGAAGCCGAGAGGATCTGCGACCGGGTGAGGTCGGCGGTCTCGGAGGCGAAGTCGGCGTCGCGGACGACGGACTCTGCGGCCGAGGTGTTCTCGAGGGCCACGCCGAGCGACCGGATGGTGGCGCCGATGGTGTTCTTCTGGAACGCGCCGAGGCGCCCGCGGAGAGAACCGACCTCGCGGATGGCGTTCTCGACGACGGTCTGGGCCTTGGAGAGGTCGCCATCGACGACATTCAGGTCACGCCCGGCGCCGAGGTCGGAGAGGAAGAAGTTGGAGGAGCCGTCGTTGTAGCGTCCGACGGCGCGGGAGGTGACATTGGAGATGCCCAGGGAGACCTTGCCGGCGATGTCGGCGCGTCCGGCGAGGAGGAAGTCGGCGCCGCCGCCGGTGATGGTGAAGGCGGTCACCGCGCCCAGGCGCTGGGCCTCGGCGCCGGAGGAGGTGCCGGTCTTGAGGTCGATCTCGACATCGAGGAAGTCGGTGTTGATGCGGGCGACGGTGCCCTTGGTGGTTGCGGAGATGCCGTTGATGGTGGCGGCCAGGTCCTGGCCGACATCGGTGATCTTGTTGCTGGCGGCGGAGAAGAGGGTGCGGTCCGCGCCCACGGTGGAGGCGGCGCCGGTGTTGGCGCTCTGGAACTCGTAGACGCCCGCGGTGGCCTGGGCGGTGTTGATCGAGCCGGCGTCGACGACGCGGACGGAGACGAACTCGTCGCTGCCGAAGCCGCTGGACTTGAGGGTGATCCCGCCCGTGCCCGAGGCGGCGGCCTTGACGCCGGTCACATCGGAGAACGAGTTGATGGCGGCGACGACATCCGCGGTCGAGGTGCCTGAGGCGAAGGACAGTTCGCGGCTGCCCTCGGTGCCGGCGATCTCGATGACGAAGCGGCTGGAGGCGCCGTCGGCCGAGCCGGCCCCGCCGAGGTTCAGGTTGCCGGCGCCGAAGGACAGGTAGAACCCGCCGACCTGGGCCGAGCCGGTGACGACGACATCGACATCGCGGGTGCCCTCGAAGTTGAGCTTGGCGCCGTTGACGCGGAAGGACTGGACATTGGCGTTGACGGACTCGGTGTTGTAGTCGAGGTTGCCGTTGAGGAGCTTGAGTCCCTGGAAGGAGGTGGCGCCGGCGACGCGGTCGATGGTCTGGAGGATGGAGTCGATCTGGAGCTGGT
>DOJA01000319.1:0-1584 GCA_003511945.1 Phycisphaerales bacterium
CCCACCGACTTCAGCCACTTCTCCAGCGGGAGGAAGTAGTCGTCGGTGTCCGTGAGCCCGTCGCCGTTCGCGTCGGCGTCGGCCAGCAGGATCGGCTCGCCGAAGGGCGAGTAGCGAACGCGAGCACGCGATCAGCGTGGCTTCAGTCGTACCTCGACGGGTGTGAAAGCGCCGCCTGTCAGCCCCGCGTCGCGGATGAGCTCACGCACCTCGGCGTTGATGAAGCGAGTCGCCCGCATCTCTGCAATCCTGAACGCCGGAGGCCAGTTGTACAGTGGGTCGTCGACACCGAAGACCATCCGCTCGACCCGCATGATCCGCCCACTCTTGAAGTACTCGGCCTGCGACGCGACAGGATCGATGACCCCAGCAAGGACGGTGAGTACATTGAGTATGAAGCACTCCTCGCCGGTCGTGAAGTCCACTGGCAGGGCCTGAACGTGCTCCCCCATCAGCGGCTCGAGCAGACGCCATGCGCGGGCGCTCACGAGCAGTTCCCCGAACCAATCCAGATCAGGACGCGGGAGGTCCAGCCGCCCTTCCTCTCCATCTGCGTAGTCATCGCCCAGATGCACATCCGCCCAGCGGAAGCGGGGACGCTCCCATGAAGAGACTGGCCCGACCGCGTTGGTGATGTGCTGAATACGATCCCAGTCAGATTGCTCAAGATTCAATGGATGAGCGAACTCATCGGAGAGATTCCCCCGGAGTTTGTATACGCCGCTTGCTGGGCTCATACCACGGATCACGGTCTGCAGGACCGGGCTTGGTCGGTCAGTCTTCGGTTGATCGAGTCGAGCGCCGCGATCACTTCATCGAGAGACTGAGCCTGTTCCAAAGCGTCGTTGACTGAGTCGTAGTACATGTTGGTGTGCGTCCCTCTATGGAAGCTCCTCTCCAGCGCCATCCCGTTCGCGCCATGGTCGAGCGCGACCCCATGTTCCGCCATCTTTGCTCGCGCCGGCGCAGCCCGCCGATCAGACAACCCCACAATATGATGCGCATCCTGACTCGGTGCCAAGGACCCATCCTCGATCATACGACCGCGCGTACTTCTCCGTACCGCATTTGCCTGCGACTTCGTCAGCGCATTGCCGCCCGCCTTGAGGTCCAGCGCGGACAGCGCCGCCGTGCCCAGGCCCGCCGCCACCTGCCCGTTCGCGGCCATCTGGGCGCCCTGCGCCACCCCCACCGCCGCCTGCGTCGTGTTGTACGCCGATCCCAGCGCGTGCAGCGCCGACGCCGACTTCGACGCCACGGTCCCCGCCGCCCGCGCGGCTGACACCGCGTTGCCAGCGCCGCCCGTCGCCGCACCGATCGCGGCCTCGCGCGCGATCGACCCCGCAACACGCGACACCGCGAACTCCCGCCCCTGGTACGCTGAGGAGTTCGTGAGCCCGACGCGGTCGCTCGCGCCGAATGACGCCGAGTTGACGAAGTGCGCCGCGCCTCCCGCCGCGCCGGTGCCCGCCGCCCGCCAGGTCGAACTCGCGGAGCCCGATGGACCAAGCCCCACCGCGTACGCAGCCGCCGTCCCCCAACCCTGGTACCACGCCTGCAACCCCCACGGATCCACAAACCTCA
>DOJA01000319.1:1679-6412 GCA_003511945.1 Phycisphaerales bacterium
ACATACCCCGCGGGGTCGCGCGTGAGCCAGCGCCCGGCGTACGGGTCGTGCCAGCGCTTGCGCATCAGCGACAGCCGCGTCACCGGATCCCACAGCGAGCCGGCGTAGCCGATCGACGAAGCGTCGTCCCACGCGAGACGCCCCGGCTGCTCGAACGACAGCCAGCGCGAGAAGACCGCGGTGATGTCGTCGAAGTCGATCGTCGCTACTCAGCGGTGAGCCGCGCGACCGCCTTTTCGGCAGCCTTCTGGAGACAGTCTTTGGGGCCGCTCGCAATCCGCCTCAGATCGTCGAGCAGCTCGACGAATGGACGGCGCCTAGCGAGTGAGATGCCCGTGTACTGTGTGTCGCGGTCCTGCAGAAGCACGCGGCATGCATCCAGCGCCGTGTCCCGGTCGCCGCGTCGGAACGCATCTGGGAGCACTGACCGCGCCTTGCCGTACCGCTGGTCCGCCGCGAAGCGGAGCAGCGATGGAAGATGCTCCTTCAATGCGACGACCGAGAGCGAGTCGGCGACGATCCAACCGTAGGTCTGACCCGTCGCGGCCCACTGCTCAAACTCTCGGATGAGCCGCGGCGCCGCAATACCGATGGGTTGAGTCGCTCGCTGCCCCGTAGCCGTCACGCTCCACGCCCGCGCCCGCGTGCTCTACCGGGAGCACTTGGACCAACAGGAACGCGAGCACGAAGCCGCGTTGTGGCGGATTCGCCATGATGTGGAGTAATGCTACTTCTCTTGTACCCAGATGAGCGAACCGCCAAGGATGCGAGAGCCGCCCACATCGTTTCCCTTGCCGTCCACAATCTTGATTCGTGCCGAGTCGGGGTCGCTGGGCGATGCGATCGAAGCCCACCATTCCCACATGGTTTGAGCGTCTTGTTTGCGTATCTGATAGTGCCGCAGGTGCCAAATGTTCTTCACGGTGAGTTCGGCTTCCCAAATCTTGTCACCGATGCGCCGGACGCTCACCGAATCCACGAGCCGCGGCTCGGCACCTTCGAGGACTTTCATGTACCGATCAAGTTTGTCCTGGACCGCGGCTTGCGCCGCAGCCTTGGCCGCTTTCTCAGCCGCAGCCTTCTCTTCCGCCGCTTTGCGTTCTGCGGCGATCCGCTCCTCTCTCGCCCTTCGTTCAGCCTCCGCCGCGGCTTCGGCTTGCCGCTTGGCTTCCTCCCGTTGCGATACCGCCGCGTCGATCTGTGGGCGAGCGAGCGCAACGGCGCGATCGGTGAGCGCAGCAAACCCGAAGTCCAGCGCACCGGGTGGCGCGCCGCCTTCACGGAAGCGCGCGAACTCATCGTCGGGAGCGCTCACGAGCGATGCGAGCACCCATGCCGAATCCGCGGAATGGCGAATCTTCTCGCTCAAACTCCGAGCGGCCCCGCGGTTGGAGGCATCAGCAACCTTGCTTGCCTCATCCAAGAGTGACTCAGCCTTCGCTAACTCGCCCGCAGTGAGGGCCACTCTTGCCTCCTCCACGAGTCGGGACACTGTGGCCGCGGCTTCCGCTTGGGCTTGGGCCTTGGCTTGCCGTTCCGCCTCTTGCTTCGCAGCGAACTCCTCACGGAGTCGAACCGTCTCACGCCCGGCGAATGAGAATCCCACGAGCCCCAGCCCCACGAGTAGGAACATGGTCAACTTCAACACTCGCCATGTTGGGCGCTCCGGTGAGACACGGAGGAATGCGCCGACAGGCCGACGAGCCGGAGGCAGAATGAGGTACAAGACCACGAGCCCAGCGAGCACGGCACCGACCCACAAAGGAACTGCGGGCAGGAACGGAGCCATAAGCCCGGCGATGAGCAACAGGAGCCCAAGCCACACCCGCCCGCGGCGTTTCTTCGGAGGAGCGGAGGTGAGAGGCGGTGCGGCACGTTGTGGAGCAATCGACGGAGGAACGCTCGGGTGGGCGACGGCACGAATCCCCGCGACGTTCACGCCCTTCCGAGCGGCGATCGCCGCGGCGGATGGAACATCGGCGGCCTCCACCGTTAGTTCGATGGGCGAGCCCGACTCTTGGTCTGTTCCCGATACCGCGTACTTCATAGATGAGAGGATAATCGGGTCGCGCCCGATACGCGCTTACTTCTATTCCGTGCGCCGGGATTCTCGCGCCTTTGACACCGGGGAGCCGTGCCCAGTTGGGCACTCTCGCGCGAGTCTCGCCCGACCCCGCGCGATGAGTGTTCACCATGAGCACTCCACGGGCAACGCGGACGGTTGGGGCTTTCGACACTTGGCTTGCGGCCCAGAGCATCGGCGAGCGCGCCGCCCATGAGGGCACGTCCACGCCGCCGGGGTACTTCACCGCCGATGAGCGGCGAGCGTGGCGAGAGGGGTTCTACGGGCTCTGCGAAGCAACCGTGCCCACGGCCCCGGCGCGCGCCGAATCGCTCCTCGCTCGCATCCTCCGCAAGTTTTCTTTGTGACCCCTCTGTGACCCGCGTATGTGACCGGGATGTAACCGCGAGCACTTGGCGAAAGAACGTCCCAATAAAAACGCCTCTCCCATCACGGGAAAGGCGTTTTCAAGCGAGGCGGACGGGACTCGAACCCGCAACCACCGGATCGACAGTCCGGTACTCTAACCAATTGAGCTACCGCCCCAAGTTGTTCCACCGCATCAGTTTACGCCCATCGGCGGCCCGTGCGACGCCCGGCGGGCGGGGCCTGCCGAGCCAAGGAATGTAGCCGGGCCAGTTGGGGTGTCAAGGCAGCGACGCCGCCGCCTACTTCCCGTCGAACCAGTTCGGGCTGATCCCCGCCTCCGCCACCAGCGGCACGCGCAGCTCCATCGCCCGCTCCATCCGCCCCACCACCAGCGCCTTCACCTCCTCGCCCGACGCCGCGGGGCATTCAAAGACCAGTTCGTCGTGGATCTGGAGCAGCATCTTCACGCCCTCCAGCTCGGGCGCCCGGGCGCCCCGCCTGTGGGACGCGTGCTCGCTCAGCCGGGCGTGCAGGTCCACCATCGCCACCTTGATGAGGTCCGCCGCCGAGCCCTGCACGACGGAGTTGATCGCCGTCCGCTCCGCCAGGGCTCGCTCCGCCGGGTTGCGTGACTCGATCCCCGCGATCGGCCGCCGACGCTTCAGGATCGTCTCGACATACCCGAACCGCTTCGCCTGCTCGATGCACTCCTGCAGGAAGGTCGTGATCCCGCTGAAGCGCCGCTTGTACGAGTCGATGATCTCCTCCGCCGTCTCGTTGCTCACCCCAAGCCGCCGCGCCAGCCCGTAGGGCGTGATGCCGTAGACGATCCCGAAGTTCACCATCTTCGCCCCGTTCCGCTGCTCCCGAGTAACGCTCCCGATCGGCACCCCGTGCACCTGGGCCGCGACGGCGCTGTGGATGTCGTCCCCGCGATGGAACGCCTCGGTCAGCGCCGGGTCGCGCGACAGGTGCGCCAGGATCCTCAGCTCGATCTGCGAGTAGTCCGCGCTGACCAGCACCCTCCCCGGTGGCGCGATGAACGCCCGACGGATCTCGCGCCCGATGTCCGTGCGGATCGGGATGTTCTGAAGGTTGGGGTCCGACGAGGCCAGCCGCCCCGTCGCCGCCACCGTCTGATGGAACGACGAGTGGATCCGCTTTGTCCCCGGGTTGATCTCCTCCTTCAGCGCGACCAGGTAGGTGCCCACCAGCTTGGTGAGTTGTCGGTACTCGACGATCAGCCCCGGGACCGCCGACGCCACCGTGTCGTCGCCCGCGAGCTTCTCGAGCACCTCGATGTCCGTCGAGTACCCCGTCTTTCCCTTCTTCAGCGGCTTGATCCCCAGCCCCGGCGGGTCCGCGTCCGGCGAGTTGAACAGCGCCACCGCGAGTTGCCTGGGCGAGTCCGGGTTGAACGGGTGCGGGGCCTCGCGTGCGATGCTTGTGCGCAGGGCATCGATGCGGCCCTGCAGCCGCGCCCGCTGGCGATCGAGCTCGTCCGGATCGACCAGGATGCCGTTCCACTCCAGCTCCGCCAGCACCTCCACCAGCGGCATCTCGACCCCGTCGAAGAGCCGATCGAGCCCCATCGCCCGCAGCTGCGGCCCCATCAGTTCCCGCAGGCGGAGTGACATGTCGGCGTCCTCCGCCGCGTACACCGTGGCCTGCTCCAGCGGCACTTCGTCAAATGTCTTCTGACGAGGGCCGGACCCGATGAGCTCCTTGATCGAGATGTTGCTGTGCCCCAGCAGCCCCAGCGTCAGCGCGTCCAGCGAGTGCGACGACCGCGACGAATCGATGAGGTACGACGCGACCATCGAATCGAACAGCCGCCCCGGCTCCGCCCGCACCTCCGCCCCGCCCGACGGCGCCCGCCGGAGCACGAGCATGTCGTACTTGATGTTGTGCCCGCACTTGGCGCGGGCCGGGTCCTCCAGCAGGGGCCGCAGCGCGTCGAGCACCGCACGCTCTCCCAGGTGCGAGCCCGGCTCGGGCGACCGCACCGGGATGTACCACGCCCGCCCCGGGGCCGTCGCGATGCTCACGCCGCACAGCAGGCAGCGCATGGGCGAGAGCCCCGTCGTCTCGGTGTCGAAGGCGAAGACTTCGCTGCGCCGCATCTCGCGGACGACCGCCTCGATCTCACGCGCCGTCCGCACGCACTCGTAGTTCCCCGCCGCCTTGAACTCCTTCGCCGGCTCCAGCCCGTCGAACAGCCCCCCCTCCCCGCCGGGGCCGGACGACCGGACCCTCGCCGGCGCCGCGGGTCCGCCGGGGGGCCTGCCGGGGGGCCTGCCGG
>DOJA01000006.1:0-1688 GCA_003511945.1 Phycisphaerales bacterium
ACTCCACCGCAACCACCGGGCTCGCGCTCCTCCTGGCACTGGCGCCCGCCGCGATGGCCCAATCCACGCCCCCGCCATCTCCAGCCCCAACCCCTACCCAAGCACCGGCCCCAGTCAAAGTCCCCGCCCTGCTCGACGCGCCCTACGAGATCCCCTCCCTGGGCATGAGCGTCTTCCTCCCCGAAGACAGTCTGGTCGACCTCTCCCGTCTCGAAGGCGGGCGCACCCAGATCAGCGTCCGACCCGAAGGGCGGTCGCAGTCGTGGGTGATCCAGATCAAGAACTCCATCAGCGCCGACCGCACGCTCACGATCGATCAGGCCCTGGACAACATCATCGCGCAGCGCAAGGCCCAGCGCGTCCGCAAGGTCGGCGACAAGCCCGAGGTCTCCCTCGTCCGCGAGTTCGACCGCTCCGATGAGCTCTCCACCGGCTCGGTCGAGGCCCGCAGCGCCTATGTCGATGTGCCCGAGGACGCCGACTTCCCCGTCACCGGCTACACCCTCTACCGCACCGGCCCCGGGCAGTTCGTTGTCATCCAGATGGACTGCTCGACCCGCGCCTTCCCGCAGGTCCGCTCCATGTACGAGGCCCTGGCCGCCACCGTGAAGTTCCGGGGCTCGGAGGAGCTCTCCGCCGATCGCGCCTCCGCCCTCCTCGCGGGCGACGCCCTCCTCAAGCAGTTCAACGCCGAGGACTTCGACAAGGCCGCCGACGACAAGACGGTCTTCCTCCGCGTCTACCGCCCCGCGCCGTCGGGTCGCGACGCCGACGCGCAGGAGATCGCCTACCAGCGGCTCCACGCCCGCAAGGGATTCGCCGGCGAGATGAACGCCCGCAAGAAGCAGTCCGACTGGACCTCCGCCGACAAGGAGCCCGGCTGGCTTGTGCGCATCGACGCCCGCGCCCTCGCCAAGGACACCGTCATCGACACCGTCTCCCTGTTCTTCCTCTCCCGCGACCGCGAGCACGAACTGTGGTCCATCAACATGGGGCTCCACAAGAACGGCGCCACCGAACAGTGGACCGAGACCGGCATCCGCCACGCCAGGAAGCTCACCGTCAAGACCACCCAGTCCGGAGGCGAGCCCACCAGCACCGATTGGTCGCCGCTCCCCGACGCCTACATCTCCCGCGTCGAGGCCTTCCTCTTCCCCCGGCTGGTCTTCGCCACCGGCTCCCAGGGGCTGTTCGGCTTCTACTCCTACGAATCCTCCCTTTCCAAGATCACCCTTCGAAGAGACTCCTTCGCCCAGCACAAGGACGGCTCGTGGACGATCTCCTCGCAGCCGTCAGAAAACAGCGGCGAGATCGTCTCCCACTTCAACCCCGCGGGCGACCTGACCAAGCGAACCCTCGCCGACGCCAGCATCACCGAGCCCATCGCGCCCGAGCGCCTCAAAAAGCTCTGGTCCGACAAGAAGCTGCCTTTGAACTGACGCCCCGTGTGCCATGGCCAAGCCTCGCTTGGCTATGCGATGCCCTTCGCCGGAAAAAATTCAGGTGTTGCCGACGACGGCCGGTGAGCACCGGTCTGAACACCCGCTCCGATCAATCACGCCGCACCCTCCCGGCCCGCAGGGCCGAGGATCGTTGCCACGGGTGGAGATCGCCCACGGCGATCGGAACCCGTGGTGCGCAGTCACGCGCGAGTCCACCGCCCCGCCGGGGCGGCGGAAAGTCGGTCG
>DOJA01000006.1:1729-3246 GCA_003511945.1 Phycisphaerales bacterium
CGATCGGAACCCGTGGTGCGCAGGCCCACGGGATTCCCCCGCCCCAAGGGGCGGAGGAATGATCCTCTTCGTTGATCGCTCCACGGGTTCCGCCCGCCTCCGGCGGCCTCCACCCGTGGCTACGCGCCTCGGCCCTGCGGGCCGGTAGGTGAGTATCTACAACAACCGCCACGCTCACCACAAATTCAGTTCGGCTGCTCGCCCTCGCTCGGGGCCGCGGGTTCCTCAACGGGTTCCTCGGCGGGCTCTGGGGCCTCCCCCTCTTCACCAAGACCTTCTTCGGTCGGCGCGGCCTCGGATTCCGGCGCCGGCTCCGGCTCGCCGCGGATCTCCCGCGCCTTCTTCGCCAGCCGCTCGCCCAGACCCGGACCCTCCGACCCCGACAGCCCCGACGACGCCTCCTCGTACGCGTCCGCAGCGGCCTTCAGCGCTTCCTCGCTCTCGGTCTTCATCTGCGCCGCCGCCTGCGCCAGCGCGGCCCCCCCCCCCAATCCGACGACCGCCCCGCTCACCCCGTGCAGCAGCCGCGCCGCGCGGGCCAGCGACTCCGCGTACTCCCGCTGCACCGAGCCCACCGCGTGCGAGACCGACGCCCCCCGCGCCGACGCCACTCCCCGCGACGCCCCGCCCTTCGCCTGGTTCAGCCGCGACGACGCCTCGCTGTACTTCCCCAGCGCCTCGCTCACCGCCGGCTGGAGTTCGTCCTTGACGATCGCCAGCACGCGCTCCGCCGCCGCCTTCAGCCGCCCCAGCGTCTCGTCGGCCTCGCGCCGTGCCTGCTGCGACGCCTCCCGCTCCGTCCGGGCCTTCTCGATCAGCATCGCCTTGGTGGTCTCGATCGAACCGATCTGCCCCTCGACCCGCTTGATGCCCAGCCCCAGTTCTTTCGACGCCGGCGCCACCTTCTCCGCCTCGGCCCGCAGCACCTCGCCCTCGCGCGAGGCGATCTCCCGCTCGCGCCGGGCCTGGTTCACCCGCCGCGCCAGTTCGGGGCGATCGGGCGCCGGCGCGAAGTTCAGCGCCTTGCGCAGCTCGGCCTCCCGCGTCGCGAAGCCGGTGCTGGCCTCTTCGCGTCCCTTGGCGAGGTCCAGCAGCTCCTGCACCCGCGCCTCGTTGGCGCGGAGCGCCTGCTGCGCCGCGGTCAACTGCACGCCCAGCGCGCGGGCCTGCTCATCCAGGGCCGCCAGGTCCTTCGACGGGTCGTAGCCCGAGAGCGCCGTCGCCAGCGACGCCTGCTGGGCCCACAGCGTGAACAGCGCGTCGGCCGAGTTCATCTCCGCCAGCAGGCGTGCGTCGACCTCCCGCGCTCGCGCCGCCAGGAGGTCCGCCTGACCCGCCAGCGCGTCGCCCATCAGCCCCGCGATGATCGTCGCCGATTCCTCGTCCGCCCCCCCGGATGCCTGCTGGAGCGCCGACACCACCTGCCCCAGCTTCTGCTCCCGCAGCGGCCCGGGCACCGCACTCGACCCGCCCACCGACGCCAGCGTGTTCCGGGCACCCTCTGGGTCGGCGGCGCC
>DOJA01000134.1 GCA_003511945.1 Phycisphaerales bacterium
GAGACGGGCGGGCCGCCCGTCCCGCCGAGCGGGGCAGGTTATTCAGTGGGCGGTTCCAAGAATCAGGACGCGCCCTGCGCTGGTGTGCGCCGGAGGGCCACGAAGTTCGTCGTCTTGAACTGCTCGTGCGACTCCTTGTACGCGCCCACCGGGTGCATGTAGCCGGATGGCGTGATCCGGTAAAGGTCCATGCCCCGGTCGCGGAAGAAGTACCAGAAGTCCTGGAAGTAGGTGCGGGTGTCGATGTTGCACCCGCCGAACTCGAACGCGACGGCGCCGATGGCCTTGCGATCGAACAGGCCCGCAGCGCCCGCGAGCGCGTCGAGCTCGTGGCCCTCGATGTCGATCTTCAGCAGGTCGATTCGGTCGACGGCGTTGTCACGGCAATAGGCGTCGATGGTCGTGATCCGGACCTGCTCGCCCAGCGAGAAGTCCACGCCCGCGTGCTCCAGGCGCCTCCTGGTGAGCGAGGCCATGCCGGTGCCGACCTCGTGGTAGTGGAGCGTGGCGGCGCCGTCCTCGCGCCCGAGGGCGAAGTTGTTCAGCCGGGCCCGCGGTTCGGAGCCGAACCCTGCGCGGAGGAGCGCGAAGGTCTCGCGCCCGGGCTCGAAGGAGTGGACCGTGATCGCGCGGGCGCCGGCGGCATCGAGCGCGAGGCGCAGGAACTGGCCCTTGTTCGCGCCGACATCGAACACGCAGTAGGGCGGCCCGGATCGCGCATAGACCTGCGAGAGCGCGGCCTGCTCGCCGCTGTGCCCGGCGCTGGCGCCCGAGCCGATGCCCAGCAGGTGCTGCGATACCTGCAGGTTCTTGAACAGAAGGCGCTGCGACAGGGAGTTGCCCGTGAACGCGAACAGGGCTCGGAGCAGCATGGACACCGGTCATCCCTCCGAGGGGCAGGTCGATTCGGCACGGGTGAGCCAGGCCGCACGGCACCGCTGGTCGCACCCCCCGATCAAACGGGATCATAGTGGCCGCCGATGGCCTGAGAGCCCGGCACAGTGTGACCTCCCCGCCTCGGTGGGACGGGCGGCCCGCCCGTCTGTACCGTCCCTCTTCGGGTCATTCGTTGAGCGGTTCTTACTGGCGCGCCTTCTTCCGTTCAGCGGCGGCGAGCTGGTCGTGGGCCGCCCGGGTGCAGGCGTCGGCCAGGGTCTGGTGCAGTTTTTCGTGGTCGACGACCGCGTAGAGAGCCGCGAGGAGCTTCTCCGCGCGGTCGGCGGCGGGGAGCTCGGGGCTGATCCCCGCGAGGGCCGCGTCGCCCAGGGCCTCGCCGGCTTCGAGCAGCCAGCGCGCGGTGAGCTTCTTCGGCGCCGGGTCCACACGGGTGCGGACCGTCACCGGCCCGACCATGACGATGGGCCAGTGGCCGGTCTGGGTCACCGGCTCGCGGACCACGACGACGACGGGCGTCTCCGCGGAGTTGGCGCGCTCGCGGAGTTCGCGTCCGTCGGCGCCGACCAGGGGCGGCTCGATGAGATAGAAGCCGGGCCTGATCGGCTTGGCGCCCGACAGCAGGGGCTCGAGGTTCTCGTACGAGTCGATGCGCGTGACCACCCCGGCGTCGATCGCGTTCTGGCGTTTGAGCCGGCGCGCCTCCTGCAGGGGCATGAGGATCCGCGCCATGCGCTCGTAGTCCTGCGACTGGTGCGCCAGCGCCAGCGCCTCGGCGCACAGGCGCTCGCACTCGAAGCAGCGCGTGGAGACGAGCGCTTCGCTGGCGTCTTCCATCAGAGAGTCGATCTTGGCTGCGGCGCTGGGCGCCCGGGTGCTGGCCACGGGGGTTGTCCTCTTCGCGTCGAACCGGGGCGGTGGGTCATTCTCTCAAGGAAGCGGGGCGATCGGGCCGGGCTTCCGGGGGGAGAGGGGGTATTTCACGGGATCGTGCGCGACATCTCAACGAGCCACTTCGACCAGCGCCCGGCTTCCTCATCGAGGTCGTAGGCCAGCACATCGCCCAGCCCGGACCAGTCCTGCACGCCGATGGCGCGCTTGAGTTCGCTCAGCCGCTCGACCAGCCCTTGCACGACGGACTCGACATCCTCGCCCGACCCGGGCTGGGGCGCGTTCACAAGGCCCGACGCCAGCGCCAGTTCGAGCGCACGCCGAACGGTGCTCCACCCCTCCAGGACGACGCCGATGTCGCGCAGGGTTTCCCCCAGGCGTCCGGCGTGGACGGCGCGGGCGGCCTCGCTCTGGATGGCCCGGAGCGCGCTCACGCGATCGGCGGCCTCGGCCAGGGTCTCGCGCACGAGCGAGGCGGGGTCGGCGGTGCGGAAGTGGACCTCGGCCGCGTAGGGATCGCGTTCCGGCGGCGTGGCGAAGTGTTCCGCGACGATGGCGGCCCCGTCGGCGGTGGCCTCGATCACGAAGCGATCCCCCGCGGCGCGGCGCACAGCGGCGATCGCCGAGCCCAGAGTGGTCCCGGCCCCGGTGAGTTCGGTCCCGTCGAGAAGAACACGCATCGTCCCACTCCCTTCGGCTTTCCGGACCCTGGCCCTGAGCCCGACCGGGCGGGCGGCGCCGCGCGCTTCCCCCGCAAGCGGGGATCACCCGCCGGTGGCCTGTGCCGCCGACCGGCGCCGGTCGCGACGGCGTTGCTTGTGGATCAGGCGCAGGTTGCGGGCGTAGATCACCAGCCCGCTGGACTGGCCCAGCACGCCCACGATGTCCTGGCGCCACGCGAAGTAGGCGAACAGTCCGACGCCCCCCACCAGCGAGATCCACCAGAACAGCTCGGGGATGACGCTCCGGCGCTCCTTCTCGCTCACGATCCATTGGATGAGGAACCGGGCGCTGAACGCCGCCTGGGCCGCCAGCCCGATCCCCACCCACAGCAGACTTCCCCACGAGGTGATGTTCAGCACCCGGAAGACCCAGTTCGTCTCCGTGCGCAGCACACGATCGACGGCCTCCGCCGGCAGGACCGCGCGGACCGCCCCCTCGCTCAGCACCGGGCTGGCGGAGCCGTCGCGGAACAGGAAGCGGAAGGTGTGGCCCGAGGCGGAGTCGGGGACGACTTCGAGCACGCCCCGCTGGTAGCCGATGCGGAGGTCGAGCAGGCGCGCGCCCGGTCGGGGCTCGGGCGTGCCCGCGCGCTCGCCCGGCCCCCACACGAGCCAGAGCCCCAGCGCAATGACCGCGAGCATCAGGAGCAGGGGCTCCCACTTCATCGCGGGCCGCCGCTGATGGCGCTGGGCGGACCCGGCGCGGGCCTGGGGAGGTCGGGGCGGGCGTCGGTGAGGTCCATGCTGGACACCGGGCGCCGGCGTGTGGACATCCAGCGGATGGCGAAGCAGTCGATCAGGCCGGGGAGGGCGCGGGGGAGCACGCCCATGCCGTATTTGGTCTCGCCCGCGACGCGGGGACGGTGGGAGACGGTCATCTCGACGACTTTGTAGCCCATCTGGCGGGCCGTGACGGGGATGAAGCGGTGGACGCCCTTGAACTCGAGGGGGAGGCGGAGGGCGATCTCGCGCTTCATGAGCCGGAGCGAGCAGCCGGTGTCGCGGATGGAGTCGCCCAGGATGAGCCCGCGGAAGAGCCGCCCGATCCTGGAGCCGACGCGCCGGATGAAGTTGTCCTGGCGGTTGGCCGAGCGGTCGCCCTGGACCATGTCGGCGTTCTCGCGGCGCATGAGGTCCAGCATCGCGACGAGGTCGGAGGGGTCGTTCTGAAGGTCGGCGTCGAGGAGCGCCACGAGATCAGCGCGGCAGGCGCGGAACCCGGCGTAGAAGGCGGCCGACTGTCCGTTGCCGCGCCCCTCGGGGGTGTTGGTCATGGCGATGACGCGGAACCACGGGCGCGCCTCGGCCAGCTCCATCGCCCGCAGGCGGGTGAGGTCGGTGGAGCCGTCGTCGATCAGGATGAACTCGAAGGCGTTCCGATTGCCCAGCTTGTTGGCGACATTCCCGCCGGCCCGCCCGACCTCCTCGACGAGGCGCTCGATGTTGTCCTGCTCGTTGTGAGCGGGGGCGACGATGCTGAGCAGGGGGCGGTCTGGGGGCATTCGGAGGGTGGTCCGGGGGGCAAACAGGTGGCTCGGCGCAGGGTAGCAGGGTGGGTGTGGGGACTGGGGACTGGGGTCTGGGGTGTCGGGTGTCGGGTATCGGGTGTCGGGTGTCGGGTGTCGGGTATCGGGTATCGGGTGTCGGGTATCGGGTGTCGGGTGTC
>DOJA01000012.1:0-1936 GCA_003511945.1 Phycisphaerales bacterium
GCCTGCCGCGCCCCCGCCCCCCCCGGTCCCTTCGATGACCCCGGCACGCGGCAGGCGGCGCGGAGCAACTCCTGCATCCGGCGGATCTCGTCGGGCCTGCGCACGAACGACAGGGCGAGGAAGTCCACGCCGTGCTCCACCGCCCACGCCGCCAGGCGCTCGTCGCGCTCGGTGGTCGCGGGGATGGACAGGTCCGAGTCGGGCAGGTTGAGCCCCTTGCCCGTGGTGACCGCCCCGCCGTGGGTCACGCGGCAGAGCAGTTGTTCGCCGTCGCTGACGACCGCGAGCATGCGCACAGCGCCGTCGTTGATGAGCACCCGGTCCCCGGGGTCCACCTCGACCGCGATGGGGGCGTAGTTGCAGGCGATCACCGGGAGAGGCCCGGGCACGCACTCCGCGAGCCCGCCCCGCACGAGCGCGTCCTGCCCGGTCTCGAGCATGATCCCCGCGCCGTCGGTCGTGGTCACCTTGCCCACGCGGATCTTGGGGCCGGGCAGGTCGCCCAGGACCGCCAGGGGCATGGCCTTCTCCTCGCCGATGCGCCGGACCATCGCCAGACGCCGGGCGTGGTCGTCGATCGATCCGTGGGAGAAGTTGAGCCGGAACAGCGACGCGCCGTGCTCGACCAGCTTGGCGAGCATGCGCGGGTCGTCGCACGCGGGGCCGAGCGTGGCGAGGACCTTGGTGAGCGCCCCCGCGGGGCGGCCTGGGCGGGGATCGTTGTGGGCGTCGCGTGTCATCGGGGTGGGCATCAGTGCTCGGGCGCACACTCCTCGGCCAACTGAATGACGCGGCGGTAGTTCTCGCGGAAGAACAGGGTGTACGCCGTCCGGGTGGCGTCAAAGGAGGGGCGCCCGTCCTTGCCCGCCTCGCGCCAGTCGGCGCGGATGGCCTTGTAGTTCTCCTCCGTGAACGGGAGCGAGGCCCCGCCCGGCATTGGGTGTTCGGGCATGGCGTGGAAGAGGGCCTCCATCTCGGCGAGCCGGTCCGGCGCGCACCCGGCCTCCCGGGCGCGGCGCATCGCGCCCCACGCGTGAGACAGGTCGTCGTGGATGTCGATCCCGAACGCGCCCATCATCGGCGCCACCGCCGAGCGCCACCCGCGCGAGGGTGTGGGCGACGCGGTCTCGAACGGATCAACCTGGTCGATCATTCGCCCCCGCGCCCGGGCATAGAAGTCGCGTCCGACGGGCATCCGGCGCAGCTCGAACCGCCTGGGCCCCAGCCCGTCGGCAGGCGGGCCGCCCGCGCGCTCGTGGGCCGGGAACTGCCAGAGGGACTGGCCGCGGTCGGTGAGGCAGAACTCGATGAACCGGCGCGCCAGCTCAGGGTCCGGCCCGCCCGCGAGCATGGAGATCGGGTCCGAATCAACGAACACCTCTCCCGGCGGGTCGATGTAGCCCACGCGGGTTGTCTGGGGCGTTTCCCCCGGGCGCATCACCGCCTGGGACTGGTACCGCCCGTAGAAGTCGATCGAAACCCCCGCGGCGGCCTCCGCGTTGCTCACATCGATGGGCACCTTGCTCGACGAGTTCGTGAAGTACCGGGCGTTGGCGCTCATGGCCCGGAGCGTGCGCCAGCCCTTCTCCCAGCCGTACGAGTTCAGGATGGAGTCGTAGAGCGTCGCCGCCGAACCCGAGGCCCGCGGATCCGCCAGGGCGAGCCACCCGGCGAGGCGCGGATCGGTCAGATCGCTCCAGGACCGGGGCTCGGGCACGCCGAGTCGGCGGAGCGCGTCGCGGTTGAACACGATCCCGAACGCGGTGAAGGCGGTGCCGATCCAGTATTGATCGGGGTCGTAGATCTTCTCCGGGCCGATGCGGTTCTCGCCGAACCAGTCATCGAGTTGCGCCTGCGAGAACCCGGCCGGGACGGAGAGCGCCACGCGGATCAGCGCATCACCCCCCGGCCCCCCCGGCCCGCCCGGCCCGCCCGG
>DOJA01000012.1:2033-3336 GCA_003511945.1 Phycisphaerales bacterium
ACCGAATCGGCGATACCATCAACTGGTTCAAAGGTGCCCCCACCGAAGAACAGGTCGTAGGGCATCGGTTCGGCCCCGGGCGCCAGGGTTCCCTCGGGGGTGAGGCGCCCCCGACGCACGGCGTCGGTGTACTGGGCTTCGAGGATGCGCCGGATCTCGCTGGTCCCTCCCGGGGCCCGCCAGTCGACGAACACCGGCTCCCCGAACTGTTCGGCGTGCCACTCGCTGAACGCCCGACCGAACTCGAAGCGGATCTGTTCGTTGTGGGGCGTGATGATGACCAGCCGGCGCGCGCCCGGGGCGGACCCCTCCCGCGCGGGCCGTGCCGCGAAGGGCAGGCCGATGAGCAGCGCCAAGAGGGACAGAATCAGGACCCGAGGCGGCCAGGAAGAGCCCTCACGCATGCTTCTAGACTAAGCAAATCCTCACCCCCCGCGCGAGATCACCTTGGACCACCGTGAATCCCCCGTCGCCATCGTGACGGGAGCCGCCTCTGGAATCGGCCTCGAGACCGCCCGGCTGCTCGCCCGTCAGGGGTGGCGGGTGGCGCTCGCCGGTCGACGCCGGGAACCGCTGGAGCGCGCCGCAGGGTCGCTCCGCCCGGCCGAAACACTGGTGGTCGAGGCGGACATGTCCACCCCCGAGACGGTCCGGCGCCTTGTGGAGGCCACCCTCCAGCGATTCGCACGGATCGATGCCCTGGTGAACAACGCCGGGGTCGCGCGGGTGTTGCCCGTCGAGCGGACCGACCTGGCCGCCCTGCGCGAGGCGTTCGAGACCAACACCATCGGGGCGGGATACGCGATCCATCTTTGCTGGCCCGTGTTCGTGCGCCAGCATCGGGGGTGCGTGGTCAATGTCTCCTCGTGGGCGTCGCTGGACCCCTTCCCGGGGTTCTTCGCCTACGCGGCCTCCAAGGCGGCGTTGAACCTGATGGCCACCTCCTGCGCGCAGGAGGGCGCCGCCTTCGGAGTGCGGGCCTTCTCCGTGGCCCCGGGCGCGGTCGAGACCCCCCTCCTCCGCTCCTCGTTCGACACCGCCATGGTCCCCGAGACCGCCTGCCTGACCCCGGCTGAGGTCGCCCGCGTGATCGTCGAGTGCCTTGAGGGACGCCGGGACGCCGCCAACGGGAGGACCATCTTCCTCCGGCGGCAGGGGGCCGGGATCGAGGAACTCGTTCGATGAGCCACCGAAACAGACCGGTCCCGCGCGGGTGTGGTAATTTCCACGGCTCCGGTCGGTAGAACGGTCAGATCCCCCCCCGGACAGATCACCCCCCGGACAGATCACCCCCCGGATAGAT
>DOJA01000022.1:0-188 GCA_003511945.1 Phycisphaerales bacterium
GCTCTTGGCGAGGTTGCGGGGCTTGTCGACATCGTGGCCGCGGAGTTTGGCGGCGTGGCAGGCCAGGAGCTGGAGGGGGACCACGGTGAGGAGCGGCGAGAGGGGGTCGGAGATGTCGGGGACGAAGAAGACGGCGTCGGCGTACTTGGCGATCTCGCGGTCGCCCTCGGTGGCGACGGCGATGATGC
>DOJA01000022.1:411-3203 GCA_003511945.1 Phycisphaerales bacterium
TTTGAGGGCGCCCTCCATGGCGACGGGGTAGTTGTAGCCGCGCCCGAGGAAGAGCCAGTTTTCTTCGGAACAGTACTTCTCGGCGACGCTCCGGATGTGGTCGGACTGCTGGAGGGTGCGCTCGATCATGGCGGGGACGCGCTCGAGTTCCTCGAGCATGAGGGAGCAGGAATCGACGGACATGAATCGACGCCGCGCGACGAAGAGGGCCATGAGCGAGAGGACCATGACCTGTCCGGTGAAGGCCTTGGTGGAGGCGACGCCGATCTCTGGACCGACGCGGAGGTACACGCCCGCGTCGGTCTCACGCGCGATGGAGGAGCCCACGACATTGACCACGCCCATGGTCAGGGCGCCGCGCTCGGAGGCCTCGCGCAGGGCCGCGAGGGTGTCGGCGGTCTCCCCCGACTGGCTGACGGCGATGAGGACCGTGCCGTCGACGATGATGGGGTTGCGGTAGCGGAACTCGCTGGCGTACTCGACGCGGGCGGGGATCTTGGCGAGGTCCTCGAGGAGGTACTGGCCGATCATGGCGGCGTGGTAGGCGGTGCCCTGGCCGGTCAGGACCAACTGGCGGGCGCGGACGAGCTCCTTGGCGAACTTGCTGACGCCCCCGAGGACGACGCGGTTCTCGTGCTGGTCGATGCGCCCGCGCATGGTGGTGCGGAGGGACTCGGGCTGCTCGAAGATCTCCTTCATCATGAAGGACTCGAAGGCGCCGAGTTCAATCTGCTCGAGGTCCATTTCGAGCTGGCGGACCTTGGGGGTGACGGGGATGTTGTCGAGGGTGCTGGTGCGGAAGCCCTCCCGGGTGAGCTTGCAGACCTGGTAGTCGTCGAGCTCGAAGACCTGGGCGGTGTGCGCGACGATGGCGCTGGCGTCGGAGGCGACGATGTACTCGTGCTCGCCGATGCCCACGATCAGCGGCGAGCCCTTGCGGGCGACGACCATCGTCCCCGGCTCGTTCTCGCAGATGACCGCGATGGCGTAGGCGCCGCGGATCTCGCGCAGGGCGCTCTGGACGGCGGCCTCGAGCCCGCCGGCCTGCGGGTCGTAGAGCTCGCTGATGAGCATCGCGAGGACTTCGGTGTCCGTGTCGCTGGTGAAGCGGTGGCCCTTGTCCTGGAGGTAGGTCTTGAGGGCGGCGTAGTTCTCGATCGTGCCGTTGTGGATGAGGGCGATGCCGAGCTTGTCGTCGCGATGAGGGTGCGCGTTGCGGTCGGAGACATCGCCGTGGGTGGCCCAGCGGGTGTGGGCGATCCCGATGGTGCCCGTGAGGGGCTGGCGGGTGACGAGGTCTTCAAGGACCGCGACGCGCCCCACGGAGCGCTTGACGGTGAGGGACTTGTCGATCGTGGCGATGCCGGCGGAGTCGTACCCGCGGTACTCGAGCCGCTTGAGCCCTTCAAGAAGGAGGGGCTGGGCTTCCTTGGTTCCGATGTAGGCGACGATGCCGCACATGTGGGGGGCCTCTTTTCGGGATACGGTCGGGTGGACGGAGGATGGCCGCGGTGTGGTACGCGCGGACCGACCTAGGAAGTTCGGTCGATCGGGCGTGGGGCTTTGACCGCGAAGTGTAGGTGGGGGTTATCGGGGGGCTTCCGCTTCGATCAGGTTCAGCCCGCGGGCGATGGCCAGGTCCAGGTCCGGGCACACGCTGACGGGCTCCAGTCGTTCGCTGGGAACGGCCTGGCTGAGCTGGGTGAACTGTTCGGGGGTCAGCCCGGCGATGACCAGGCGTCGGCCCTTGGACGCGAAGCGGGACAGAACGGCACGAAAGTCCAGGGCGGCGTTGGGGTCGATGTGGGTGATGTCGCACAGGTCGAGGATGACCACTCGGGTGGTCGGGGGCAGGCGGTCGGCCCAGGCGAGGAGGTCGGGCATGCGGTGGGCGCGGGCGGACTTCGAGCCGCGGTCCTTGCGCAGGTGAAAGACCCCCAGAGCGGGGGGCAGGTCGAGCCCGCCGGCGCCGCCCACGAGGTCGGAGGGTTCGATCTCGACAATCGGGGCGCGAAGGTCCTGGTAGATGATCCAAAGGAGGAACAGGACGGGGGGGAACATGGACCAGCGCGGGGTGTGCTCGTAGGCCAGCGTGCCGAGCGCGGCTCCGACGATGAAGGAGCCCAGGATCGATCCCAGGAGGGCGAGGCGGCGCCCGGTGGGATGGTGGCGCACGGCGTGGACGAGACTGTGCAGGCGTCCCGGGGGGTAGTCCTTCTCGCGGTCGAAGACCCACCAGAAGAACTGGACGGCCTCGAGCCCCAGGTCGGTGACCACGCCGGTGACATGGGTGGTGCGGACCACCCCGCTCGAAATGCGGGTGATGGTGGCGTTCTGGAGCCCCATGGCGGCGGAGGCGATTCCGGTCCACCAGAAGAGGGACGAACCGAACCGGGCGACCTGCGGCTCGTGGAGTTCGTTGGCGATGGCAAAGACGCCCAGAAGTAGGGCTTCGATGGCCATCGGCAGGACATAGATGGACTCCCATCCGCGCCGGCGCCCGGCCTCGGTGGCGAGCCCGGAGACGACGGCGCCGAGAAAGAAGGTCAGGAGCAGGTAGAGCGCATGGCCCGCGAAGGCCCACTTGCCGCCGGCGATGTCGGCCCCGAGGTTCGATGCCGTCCCGGAGAGGTGCGAGGTGACAATCCCGGCGGCCAAGAGGCAGACGATGTTGGTGTAGCCCGCGACCCACGCAAGAGTGATCGCCAGGCGGGCCTGCTGGGTGAAGGAATGGGCTTGGGAGAGGAACACGGGGGGGGGGAGAGAGGGGAAAGGGGAAAGTGGAAAGTGGA
>DOJA01000233.1 GCA_003511945.1 Phycisphaerales bacterium
CCGACTCCCCCCGGTCCGACTCCCCCCCCCCGTCCGACTCCCCCCGGTCCGACTCCCCCCGGTCGGGCTCCCCCCGGTCCGCCCCCCCCCGGGGCGGGATCGGCAACTCCCAGCGGAACACGAAGCACTTCTCGGCGTCGCGAAAGTGGGTCATCCGCGAGGCCGAACCATCAAATCCCCGGTCGGCGAGTTCCTCGTCCATCAGGTCGTCGATGCTCTCGCGCGTCCAGCGGAGTTCGGCCTCGATCGACTGGCTCAGGTAGCGGTCGGCGCTGACCCAGTTCACGGTGAGCGCGCCGGCGTCGAGCGCGAACCGGAACAGGGCCTCCGGCTGCACCGGGTCGGTGCAGTCCACCCGGGTCGGGTGCACCGTGACCGCCGCGAACGCACCCGACGCGCGCGCCAGCGCCCCGGCTTGCTCCATCAGCCCCTCAATGTCGGGTGTGACACCCTGCGAGGCGTGCGGCATCGTGCGGCGTGCTCCGGCTTCACAGACGGTCCGAGGACCCACCGGGTTTCACTATACAGGGTCCGAACCCGCCCAACCGTCGGGCGGAGTCCCCCTTCCGGGGAAGCCCCGCTCCGTACACTCCCCCCCTATGGCCCGGATCCCCGACCCGTCGAGCACCGGCCCCCGCGCGCCGGCTTCGGGCCTCAGGCACTGGACCACCCGCGCGCTGCTGGACTGGATGACCGGCGCCTTCCGGGAGAAGGGGCTCGACGCCCCCCGTCTCTGCGCGGAACTGCTGGTGGCCCATGTCATCGGCTGCGAGCGGCTCCGGCTCTACATGGAGGCCGACCGCCCGGCGTCGGACCTGGAGCGGGACCATCTCCGAGCCCTGGTCGCCCGGGCGCTCCGCCACGAGCCGGTGCAGTACCTCGTGGGCGAGGCCTGGTTCTTCTCGCTCCCGATGAAAGTGGACCGGCGCGTGCTCGTCCCGCGCCCCTCCAGCGAGACGATCGTCGAACACCTGCTCCAGACGGTCCGGGCCGATCCCGGGCTCGCGCCGGGGGGGGCGCTGGTCATCGCGGATGTCTGCACGGGGTCCGGCTGCCTCGCGGTGGCGATCCTGAAGAACCTCCCCGGCGCGCGGGCGCTGGCGACGGACCTCTCACCCCCGGCGCTGGAGGTCGCGCACCTCAACGCGCAGCGCCACGGAGTCTTCGACCGCATCGAACTCCTCCAGGGTGACCTGCTCTCCCCTCTCGAGTCCCACCCCGCGGGCCACGGGCTCCACGCGCTGGTCAGCAACCCCCCCTACATCCCCGACCACGAGTGGGCGGAAGTCCCCCCGAATGTGAAGGACTTCGAGCCCGAACTCGCCCTTCGCGCCGGCCCCGACGGGCTCGCCTTCGTCCGCCCGCTGATCGAGCAGGGGCCGGATCACCTCCGCCCCGGAGGGCTGCTGTTCGTTGAGATCGCTTCGAGCACCGCGGCATCGGTGCTGGAACTTGCGAGGGCCTCCCCCCGTCTCACCGGCGCGAGAATCGTCGATGACTTCGAGGGCCTGCCCCGGGTGCTCTTCGCCCGACGGGTGTGACCGGCGGCGTCACGCCAGATCCCGGTGCGGTCACGCCAGATCGTTGTTGAGCACGATGCGGTACCGCGCCTTGCCGGCGTGCAGGTGCTCAAACGCCTCGTTGACGCGCGACATCGGGAAGCTCTCGATCATCGGCCTGATCGAGTGGCGGGCCGCGAAGTCCAGCATGTCGCCCAGCACCCGCGGCCCGCCCACCGGGCTGCCCGACACCTCCCGCTGCGCCCCCAGCAGCGCAAAGGCGCCGACCGGGATCGGCTCCGGCACCGCGCCCACCACATGCAGACGCCCCTTCGGCGCCACCGCGTCGATGTACGCCGGCCAGTTGAGGGAGACATTCACCGTGACCAGGAGGAAGTCGATCGACTTCTTCAGCCGTTCGATGGCCGCGTCGTCCCGGGTGGCCACCGCGTGGTGCGCGCCCAGGCGCCGGGCCTCCTCGCGCTTGGCGTCCGACGAGGTGAAGGCGATCACCTCGCACCCCCACTTGTTCAGGAACTGCAGCGCCAGGTGCCCCAGCCCGCCGATGCCCACCACCCCCACCCGATGGGTCGGACGGACATCAAACTGGACCAGCGGGTTGAAGACCGTGATCCCGCCGCAGAAGAGAGGGCCGGCGGAGGCGAAGTCGATCGCGTCCGGCAGCGGGGTGGCCCACAGCGCCTGGCAGCGGACACGATCGGCGAACCCGCCGTGGCGCCCGACGATCGTTCCCTCCCCCGCGACGCACAGGTTGTGGTCCCCGCCCAGGCACTGGCGACAGGAATGGCAGCACCCGCTGTACCACCCCAGCCCGACCCGATCCCCGACCTTCGCCGAGGTGACGCCCGGTCCGACCGCCGCGATCGTTCCCGCGACCTCGTGCCCGGGGACGAAGGGGTACTGGGTCATGCCCCAGTCGTTGTTGCGCATGGAAAGGTCGGAGTGGCACACGCCGCAGGAGGCGACCTTGATTTCGACCTGCCCCGGCCCGAGCGGGCCGGGCTCGTACTGGAAGCGCTCAAGCTTCGCGCCGGGGGCCTTGGCGGCAAGGGCGTGGATCGGGGGCATCATTCAACCTCCGGACGCGGGCCCGTCGGGTGGAGCGAGCCGAACAGGGGCAACAACCCAGCGGGACGACCGTTTGTCTTGAGTGGACGCGATCGATCGACTATACCCTCCCGCCGCGGCGCGCCGCGCCCTCGGGAGTGTGATGACGCCAGCCCCCCCACACGAGGATCCGGGCCCCGGGCCGGGACGCAACGCGCTCAGCCGCCTGGACCGCCCGCTGCCGGGACCGCAGGGGCGCCCGCTTCGTGTGGGACTACACCAGCCGGCTCTCCCGAAGTACCGCGTCCCGGTGTTCCGAGAATTCGCCTCACGCGACGGGATCGACCTCGAACTCTCCTACGGCGTCGAGCCCTTCATCGCCAATGTGCCCCCCGATGGCTTCCGCGCCACCGAGCGGGCGCCGCTGCGCCTTCTCGGGCGCATCTGGTGGTACGCCGGTCAGTTCCGCCTCGCCGACCCCTCGAGGTTCGATGTGGCCATCTTCCCGTGGAACACGCGGATCCTCAGTCTGGTCCCGGCGCTCATCGTGGCCCGGCTGCGGGGAGTGGCGACGGTCGTCTGGGGGCACGGGTACTCCAAGAACGAGTCATCGCTCCGGCGCTGGATCCGCCTTCGCATGGGGCTGCTGGCGGACTGCCAGCTCTTCTACAACTACGGCACAGCCCAGCAGATGATCCGACTCGGCGCGCCGAGGAACCGGGTCTTCGTGGCGCTCAACTGCCTGGATCAGGCGCCCATCGAGCGCGCCCAGGACGCGTGGCGGGCGCAGCCGGGCCGACTGGACGCCTGGCGCCGCGATCAGGGCGTCGATCCCCGGCGGACTCTCCTATTCGTCAGCCGCCTTGATCCTGCGAATCGCGTGGACCTCCTTCTCCGCGCCGCGGCGGCCCTGCGGGCGCGGTTCCCTGACCTGCTCGTCGCCATCGTGGGCAAGGGCGACGATGAGCCGCGGCTGCGCGCGCTGGCCGGGGAACTCGGGCTGGGCTCGACCGTCCGGTTCGTCGGCGCCGAGTACGAGGAAGACCGCCTCGCCCCCTGGTTCCTGTCGGCCCGCGCGTTCTGCTACCCCGCGAACATCGGGCTCTCGATCCTGCACGCCTTCGGCTACGGGCTCCCCGTCGTCACCAGCGACAACTTCAGCGGCCAGAACCCCGAGATCGAAGCGCTGCGCCACGAGGTCAACGGGCTGACCTACACGGACGCCTCGGTCGAGGCCTTGGCCGCCGCCCTCGAACGCCTGCTCCGAGACGACGACCTCCACGGGCGCCTCTCGGCCGGCGCGAGGGAGACCGTGCGCGAGGCGTTCAGTCTCTCGTGGATGGTCGACGGGCTGGAAGCCGCCGCCCGGCGCGCATACGCGAGGCGGGCCCTCAAGGCACGGTGAACCCGCCATCGACGCGCAGGTCAAGGCCGGTGATGAAGGACGATCCGGGCGAGCACAGCCACACGACGGCCTCCGCGACCTCCCCCGGCCGGCCGAACCGCCCGATGGGGTGCAGAGACTTCATGTACGCCGCCGCGTCGATCCCGCCCGCGGTGCTCATCGACTGCGCGAACCGATCGTACATGTCGGTCTCGATGACCGCGGGCGAGACCGCGTTCACCCGGATGCCCTGGGCGGAGACCTCCATCGCGGCGCTCCGCGTCAGCCCGATGACCGCGTGCTTGCTGGCGCAGTACACGCTCACACCCGCCATGCCGATGCTGCCCGCGATCGAAGCGTTGTTCACGATCGCCCCACCCCCACCCC
>DOJA01000205.1:0-438 GCA_003511945.1 Phycisphaerales bacterium
CCCCGCCCCGACCGGCTGCGCCGGCGCCTTGGCCGGCTCGCCCTTCGCGCTGTCGTCCTTCTTGCCGTAGGTCCGCTTGCGGGGCGTCACGAGCCCCGTCTCGACGGGTTCGAAGGAGATCCGCGACCGCCCGGTCGCCGGTTCGTACTCCGCCACGGTTGTTGCGAGGAACCGCTCGTCGTCGCGTTCGGGGAAGTCCTCGCGGTAGTGCGACCCGCGCGACTCCGACCGCGCGAGCCCGCCCCGCAGGATCGGGTCCGCCAGCGCGAGCATGTCGCCCACGGCTCGCGCCCACGAGAGGTTCTGGTTCGTCCACATCCCGGTGTCCGAGAGCGTGATCCGGTCGAACCGCGCCCGCAGTTCCTCCAGCGTGTTCAGCGCCTGTTCCAGCCGGGGGGCGGTCTTCACGACGGTCGAGGCGTCGGTCATCTCGTCGCC
>DOJA01000205.1:534-3696 GCA_003511945.1 Phycisphaerales bacterium
TCATCTCGTCGCCCAGTTCCTTGGCGATCTGGTAGGGGTTCTCGCCCCCGGACGATTCGAGCAGGCGCTTCTGGATCGCCTCCTCTTCTCTCGCGCCGTCATCGAACAGCGACTGCGCCGCCGCCGACGCGGGGCTCCCCGCGCCGTCGCGCACCGCGTTGATCACGCTCACGCCGCAGAAGAGCCCGTCAAAGATGCACGACAGCAGCGCGTTGGCGCCGAGCCGGTTGGCCCCGTGGTACTGGTAGTTCACCTCGCCGAAGGCGTACAGCCCGCGGATGTTGGTCATCATGTTGTTCGGCGCGCCGAGCTGCATCCCCACCGCCGGACGCTCGTCGGGGTCCCAGGCGCGCTCGCCCGCGAGTTTCAGCCCGCCGCCCTTGGCCCTGGCGTAGTCGCTCCCCGGGGTGTAGGTCGTCCACAGCCCGCCCATCGAGTAATGGACGCCCGGGAAGATCTTCATGGGCACTTCGCACGGGTCCTCGCCCACGAACTTGCGGTAGATCTCGATGATCCCGCCCAGCTTCCGCTCCAGTTCCTCCCGGGGCTTGAACGACAGGTCCAGGTACACCATCCGCCCGCCGCCGACGCCCAGCCCGGCGAGACAGATGCTGAAGATCTCCCGCGTCGCGATGTCCCGGGGCACGATGTTCCCGTACGCCGGGTACTTCTCCTCGAGGAAGTAGTACCGCTCCTCCTCCGGAACCCGGCGCGGGTCGCGCGCGGGGTCGGGGTGCCTGGTCCACTTCCCGTCGGGGCCTCGGACCGCGGGCACCCACACCCGCCCGCCCTCGCCGCGTGCGCTCTCGCTCATCAGGCGGAGTTTGTCGGCCCCGGGGATCGCGGTGGGGTGGACCTGGATGAACTCGCCGTTGGCGTACTTCACCCCGTGGCGATAGCACCGCGCCGCCGCCGCCCCGGTGCACATCACGCTGTTGGTGCTCTTGCCGAACACCAGCCCGCACCCGCCCGTCGCCATCACCACCGCGTCCGCGCGGAACGCGCGGATCTGCATCGTCCGCAGGTCCTGCGCCACAATCCCGCGGCAGGTCCCCCCCGCGTCCACCACCGGGCGCAGGAACTCCCAGTGCTCGTACTTCGTCACCTTCCCCTCGAACTCATACCGGCGCACCTGCTCGTCCAGGGCGTAGATCAGCTGCTGCCCCGTCGTCGCGCCGGCGAAGTGCGTCCGCTTGTACAGCGACCCCCCGAACAGGCGCAGGTCGCGCTGGCCCTCGCTGGTCCGGTTGAAGGGCACCCCCATGCGGTCGAGCAGGTCGATGATCCGCGGCGCCCAGTGCGCCATCTCGTACACGGGGGGCTGGTGGGCCAGGAAGTCCCCGCCGTAGATCGACTCGTCGAAGTGCTCGTACTCGCTGTAGCCCTGCTGGCGGGCGACCTCGTTGCAGGCGTTGATCCCCCCCTGCGCGCACACGGAGTGCGAGCGCTTGACAGGAACGATGGAAAAGAGATCGACCGGCAGCCCGCCCTCGCTGATCCGCGTCGCCGCCGCCAGCCCGGCCAGCCCGCCTCCCACGACGATCACCCGCTGCTTCGCTGGTCCGGCCATGTCAGCGTCCTCCCTCGGCGCCGGGGAGCGACGCCGGCACTCCGGTCGGGCGGCCCTGGTGCTCGACCCGTGTGTCAGCGGGGATGCCCGCGCCGTGGCCGCGCAGCGCCTCCTCGGCCCGTCGCGCCTCGTCCACATCCAGCGTCGCGAACCCGATCACCGCCGACCACGCCATGAGCATCAGCCCCGCGCCGATGGCGGCGCACGCGTAGCCCCAGCGGCGCTGCGCCCCGCGGGAGATGGTCAACCCCCAGGTGATCGCCGCCGTCCACAGGCCGTTCGCCAGATGGAAGACCAGCAGCGAGACGCCCAGCATGTAGAACGCCGACACCAGCACGCCCACCGCCGTCAGCCCGTTCTCGCTGCCCTGCAGCGCCATCGCCATCGTCGAGGCGGCGTACTCGGCGCTCCACTTGGTCCCGCCGGGCACCAGCCAGTTCCACCCCCAGCGCAGCGTGGCCACATGGTAGAAGATGAACAGCACCCCGAAGTACCCGCTCAGGCGCTGCAGCGTGTACCGCCAGTTCGCCTGGTAGCCATAGTGCTTCACATTGCTCCGCCCGGTCGTCGCGTAGTACACCCCCAGCACCGAGTGGAACGCGATCGGCAGCCACAGCCCGAAGACCTCGATCAGGATCAGGGCCGGCAGCGAGTGGATGAACGAGACCTCGTGCAGGAAGGTAGCCGCCCCCGGGTGGACATCGCCGTGCTTCGTGCCGTTGATGACCCCCCAGACGATGGAGGAGTTCGTGGTCAGGTGGAGGAACAGGAACAGCCCGATGGGCATCACCCCGGTCAGACTGTGCAGTCGTCTGAGCAGGTAATGGTGTCGCTCCATGAACGGGGCCGCATTCGCCACTGCTGCCGGTCCTTTCTCGCGCGGGCCGCGCCCCGCCGGGGTTCCGCGGGCTCAGTCCAGGCGGATCTTCGGAGCGCCCGCGCCGGCGGCTGCGCCCACGCCCGGGGCCGGCCCAGCGCCCCGAGCGCCCTGGGCGGCCACCGCTCGCGCCAGCTCGACGAACCGCGCCCGCAGCTCGTGCAGCGCCCCGGCCAGTTCCGCCGACTCTTCGGCAGTGATGTTGCCCTTGGTCTTCTCTTCGACGACCGCCAGCAGGTCGATGTAGAACCGCGCCATTTCGGGGTCGAAGATCGCCTGCCCGGTCTTGCGGTCGGCCACCCCGCCCAGGTACATCAGCGACTGCGTCGCCAGCATCCCCACGAGCGACGCGAAGTCCGCCGGGGGCAGGTCGCCCGGCGCGCCCGGGCCGGCGCCCTTCGGGGGGGCCTTGGCCTCCGCTTCCGCCAGGCGGTCCCGCTCGGCCTGCGCCTGGGACTTCCAGTCGGAATCGATCAGGATCTCGGGCTTGGGGACGCTCGGGTCTGGCATCATCTGGCTCCGGGACCGCCCGGAGAGGCCCGGTCGTCCGTGGCGGGGGGGAGGGGAAGTGTAAGCGTCCTCCGCGCGCCGGGCGAGCGGCGCAAGGCCGGGCGTAGACTGGACCGCGCCCCGCCGATCATCCGATGGCTGCCCGAGCGCCGTCGCGCCCGTTCCCTCACCCGGAGACCCCGCGCATGCGCGCCGTCCCTCCCCC
>DOJA01000312.1 GCA_003511945.1 Phycisphaerales bacterium
TCGGCGAGCGCGTGCCGCACTCGGGGCAGACGCCCGTGGTGTTCCCGCGCAGGTCGTATCGGCACTTGGGACAGCGCTCGAAGACAGGCGCTCGCCGGCTCTGCAGGACGAGGAACAGGCCGATCCCCACGATCGACGCCTCGTAGAAGTACGCCATCGCCAGCCCGTTGCTCACCGCCACCTGTCCCCCCCGCGCCGGGCGTCCGAACAGCCAGTCCGCCACCAGCCAGATCGCCCCCGCCCCGCACAGCAGGATCACGAACCCCTGCCAGCGACGACGGAAGCGGTAGACCGCCAGCCAGATGATCGCGGCATACAGGACGAAGAGGTACACGGGCCGTCGTCCCCGGTGCGGCGCCGACACCGGCGCTCGGATGAGGGTAGGCGCCGGGCGCGGGAGGCAGATCACGAAAAAACTGTCCGCATTTCGGCGACCGCCCCGCGCCCCTGTGGTATCGTGAGAGGGTCGGTCCACAGGAGGCGCACGATGACCAGCCAGCACAACTCCGATCCGGCGGGGATCATCTTCGACTGGAAGCCCCACCCCGAGGCGCAGCAGTTCCTGAACGCCATCGTCGGCGAGTTCCTCTCGCGCTGCCCCTCCCTCCCCGGGGGTGGGGGCGCGGCGGACCTGGCCTCGCAGATGAAGACCATCGCGGGCACACGATTCTTCGACTGGATCGACTTCATCGGGCTGGAGCGCTCGCCCGAGCTGGTCAAGCGGCTGGAGAGCGTCGGGTTTACCCGCACGCCGCAGCCGGGCGCGCCGGACTGCTTCGTCCATCACGGCGCGATGTTCCCCGCGGTCGTGCTCTCGTCGAGGAAGGAGATGGTGGTGGGGATCAAGGTGGACTCCGCCGCGGACTTCGCTTCCTGCTGGCGATTGCCCCCCGGGACGCCGATCACGGGCGAGCCCTTCGGGCAGTTCCGCACGGTGCTGGCGTTCACGGGCGACCGGGCTGAACTGGTGGCGGTCGAGCGCCACGGCTACCGCGGGTTCGAGCCGCGTGCGCCGGACCCGGCCCGGGCGCTGCGGTCGGTGCGCCATCTGGAGAACCTGCGCCGTCGCCGGCGCGACTTCGCGGACGATGCGCAGGGCTTCGCGCACGCAAGGAAGCTCGTCGAGGAGGCGATCACGGACCTCGGCGCCGACTGGGCGTGCGACCTGTTCTTCCAGGCGGAGCGGGAGTACTGGGGCCGGCGCAACCGGGCGGCGCAGGTGCAGAAGGCGCGTCAGGACCGGCTCGGGCTGGGCTGGGCGAACCACGATCACCACACCTACCGCTGCTCGCGCCGGAACTTCACGCTGCTGATCGGCCTGCTGGAGCTCATGGGCTTCCGGTGCCGCGAGCGGTTCTACGCCGGCGCGGAGGCGGGGTGGGGCGCGCAGGTGGTGGAGCAGCCGGTGGCGGGGATCACGATCTTCGCGGATGTGGACATGTCCCCCGAGGAGCTGCTGGGAGACTTTGCCCACACGCCCATGGTCGAGCGCGAGGCGCTGGGGACCATCGGGCTCTGGTGCGCGCTGCACGGCGAGGCGATGCTCCAGGCCGGGATGCACCACCTCGAGTGCCAGTTCGACTGGCACGCGCTGAAGGAGCAGCTCGAACGCGAGGCGGGCATCAAGACGATGGACCCGTTCACCACCTTCCCATTCCTGCGCCAGGCGTTCACCGAGGGCGAGCGCTGGGTCGTCAGCGAGGAGCGGCTCGCGCGCCTGCTCGCGTCGGGACAGATCACGGGCGATCAGGCCGAGCTGTTCCGCACCAAGGGCGCGCTGGGCTCGCACCTGGAGAACCTCGAGCGCAACGACGGGTTCAAGGGGTTCAACCAGCAAGGGGTGAGCGCGATCATCTCCAAGACCGATCCTCGCAAGCAGGCGGTGGCGTCCGGCGCGTGAGGCGAGATCACCCGCGGATGCGGGCGCGCTGGAGCGCTGACGCACGGGGGGCGGGTCGAGCGCCGCACTCCAAGGGCCGGACCTCGGCGAGCAGTGCAAGTCTGGAGCGGCGATCGATCGATCCGGGCCGGTCCCCGGGCGCGCGGGTGCTGTAGACTGGCCCCCGGGGCGAGGCCGTTCGACCCCGGGGGCTGCGCGATGCTGGTCTACCTCGTCAGGCACGGAAAGGCGGAGAAGGCGACGGCGGCGATGCGCGATCGCGACCGCCCGCTCCGCCCGCGCGGGGAGCGACAGTCCGAGTGGCTGGCGCAGGCGCTGCTCGACGGGGCGCGCGACCGCCTGCCGGCGCTGATCCTGTCCAGTGAGTTCCTCCGGGCGCGGGAGACGGCACGGATCCTGAGCGAGCGCCTGGGCGTCGAGCTGCGCTTCGAGCAGGCGCTGGAACTGGGCTGGCCCGCGGACGACGCGCTGGCGCTGGTCGCGCGGGAGGCGGAGCGGGGCATCAACGGGCCGCTGCTGCTGGTCGGGCACAACCCGCAGATGGAGATCCTGCTGTCGATCCTGTCGCCCGACCTCGCGGCCGCGGACGACGAGATGAAGACCGGCATGGCGGCGCTGGTCGATGTGCCCGACCCCTTCGACCCCGAGGGCGGCGGGCGCCTGCTGCGCAAGCTGCGCTTGAACGACAGGAGCGACGAGCAGGACTAGAACATTTCGTCCGCCGCCGCGGACGGGTGGAGAAGAGGTAGAGCGGCGGGCGAGTGAATCGCCCGTCTTTGAAGAAGGGTATCGCGCGGGGTGCGCTGGACGCGCG
>DOJA01000056.1 GCA_003511945.1 Phycisphaerales bacterium
TGGCTCAGGCGCCCGCGTCCGGGGGGCGCGGGCGCGAGCCGGGCCGGGAGGGTGTGCCGGGCCGGGGGGGCGAGCCGGTCCGCGGGGGCGAGCCGATNCGGGGGCGCGAGGCCCGGTCGCCCCTCACCCGCGAGATGCTGGGCTGGGACGAGGCCAAGGGCGAGTACACCCTCCCCCCGCTGCCCTACGCCCCCGAGGCGCTCGAGCCCCACCTCGACGCGCAGACCATGCAGATCCACCACGGGAAGCACCACGCTTCGTATGTCACGGGGTTGAACAAGGCCCTCGCTGAACTGGCCAAGGTCCGCTCCGGCGCGGGCGATGCGTCCCTCATCAAGCACTGGTCCCGCGAGCTCGCGTTCCACGGCGGGGGTCACATCAACCATGCGCTCTTCTGGGTCACGATGGCCCCGCCCTCGCAGGGGGGCGGGGGCGAGCCGGGGGGCGCCTTGGCGGGCGCCATCGCGCGCGACTTCGGCTCCTTCGAGGGCTTCCGCAAGCACTTCAGCGCCGCCGCCGGCGCGGTCGAGGGATCGGGCTGGGCCTGGCTGGTCTACGACCGGGTGTCGCAGCGCCTTCTGGTGCAGCAGATGGAGAAGCAGCAGAACATGCTGCTGACCGGGGCGGTGCCGCTGGTGGGCGTGGATGTGTGGGAGCATGCGTACTACCTGCGCTACCAGAACCGACGGGCGGACTATGTGACGGCGTTCTTCAATGTCATCAACTGGGCGCGGGTGGGGTCGATGTACGAGTTCGTGGTGGGCGAGTGAGCGCCCCCGGGCTCGCGCGCACCGCCGTCGGGTGCATGACGGGCACCAGCATCGACGCCCTCGACGCCGCCCTGGTCGAACTGCGGGGGTCCGGGTTGGGGCTGCGCGTGTCGGTCCGCGCCACGGCGTCGTGGGCGCTGGGTCCGCTGGGGGACGACCTGCGACGCGCCGCCTCGGGCCAGCCCGCCCCGGCGGGGTTCTTCGCTTCGCTCTCGCGCCGGTTCGGTGAGTTCCACGCCGAGCGGCTCGGCGCCTGGCTCGACGCGCTCTCGGGCGCGCCGGACCTGGTGTGCGTCCACGGGCAGACGGTCTTTCACGCTCCGCCCGACTCCTGGCAGCTCATCGACGCTTCCCCGATCGTCCGGCGCGTGGGCGCCCCGACGGTGTTCGATCTGCGCCGGGCCGACCTTTCGTGCGGCGGGCAGGGCGCGCCGATCACGCCGATCGCCGACTGGGTGCTCTTCCGCGACGACCGCAGCGCCCGCGCGGTCGTCAACCTCGGGGGGTTCTGCAACATCACCCGCCTGGGCGCGGGGGGCGGGCCGGAGACGGTGCGGGGCTCTGATGTCTGCGCCTGCAACCAGGTGCTGGACGCGATTGCGCGCTCCGGGTTGGGCGCTCCGTTCGATGAGGGCGGGCGCGCCGCCTCCTCGGGCAGTCCGCACGAGGGGGCGTCGAGCGAACTGGGCGCGGTTCTGGGCGCCCAGCGCGCGGGCCGGCGCTCTCTGGGGACCGGGGATGAGGCGGGCCGGTGGGTGGAGCGCTGGGGCGGCTCGCTTCGCGCCGCGGACCTGGCCGCCAGCGCCTGCGCCGCCATCGGGCGTGAGATCGGAGGGGCCATCGGCGCGTGCGACGAGGCCCTGCTGGGCGGGGGGGGCGTGCGCAATCGGGCGCTGGTCGGCGCGATCGCCTCAGCCGCGCCGGGCGTGCGCGTGCGGACGACGGACGAGCTGGGCGTCCCCGCGCCGTTCCGCGAGAGCGTCGCCATGGCGGTCCTGGGCGCCCTGTGTGCCGACGGCGTGGCGATCACGCTTCCCGCGGTCACGGGCGTGGCGGAGCCCGCGCCGATCGCGGGGGTGTGGGCCGGGCTAGAGCACTTCGTCTGCACGCCTAGCGTGCAGACGAGGTAAGAAGTGGTCGAGCGGCGGGCGAGTGAATCGCCCGCCTTGGGAGCCAAGACACCGGGATCAGAAGAGTTCCGCTCGGGGTCGTCGGCGAAGGTCCGGACGCCTTTCCTGCGCCGGGCGAGCGACGCTCCCGCTACAACTTGAGCAAGATCGCTCTGGCGAACCTCAGCGCACCACGCGGTGCCCGCTCCCGGTGATCCCCCGCCACAGGCCGGGCCGGCGCTCGTACCCCGGCTCGCCCGGCCCCAGCCCGTCGATCTCCGGCGTGCGCCACACGAGCATCACCACCCCGGCGCCGGCGAGCACGAGCGCCAGCGCCCCCACGCCGACACGCGCTGAGAGGTCCACGCCGCGTCCGAGCGCCGCGGCGACGGGGTCGCCCACGGCGCTCGCCAGCAGCGAGCCGAAGGGCATCGCGCCGATCACGGCTGTGTTGATGACGCTCATCACGCGCCCGCGCATCGAGTCATGCACCAGCAACTGCATCGCGGTGATGCTCGCCGAGAACGACCACACCCACACCACCCCGACGCCCGCGATGAGCGATCCGGCCCACGCCATCGAGGGGGCCAGCGCGAAGCCGGTGATCAGCCCGCCGCAGAGCGCGATCGACAGCGGCACCTGGTGGTGCAGCGGGTACCAGCGGGGGATGAACTTCATCCCGATCACCCCGGCGACCGCGCCCACTCCCATGAGCGAGAGCAGCAGCCCGAACGCCGGCTCTGCGCGATGGAACACCTCCGACACGAACAGCGGGAGCATCCGCAGCAGCGGGCCCGCCAGAACGCTGAGCAGCAGGAGCCCCCAGAAGACCCGGCGCGGGCCGACATTCGCGAACACCCATCCGAACGCGCGGCGCACGCGCATCCAGGCGCTCTCGCTGCGCTCTTCCCGCTGAGGGGGGACGGGGGGGATCGCCATGACGCCCGCCATCGCGCCCACGAAGGTGAGCGTGTTGACGAGGAACACCGCGGCGGCGCCGTGGGTCGCCAGCAGCACCCCCGCCGCCGCGGGGCCGGCGACCCGCGCCAGGTTGAACTGCATCGAGTTCAGCGCGATCGCGCGGCTCAGCTCCTCGCGGGGCACCAGGTTGGGCGTCAGCGTCTGCCACGCCGGGATCGCGAAGGCCGAGGCGATCCCGTGCAGCAGCATCAGCCCCATCATCACGCCGGGCGTGGCCACGCCGAACCACGCGCACAGGGTGAGCGCCCCCGCTACGGCCATGAGGACGGCCTGCGAAGCCAGGAGCAGCGCCCGACGGTCGTAACGGTCCGCCGCCAGCCCGCCCACGACGCCCAGCACCAGCGTTGGGCCCATCTGCGCCGTCGCGAGCCAGCCCATCATCATCGTCGAGCCCGTCTGCTCCGCCACCAGCCACTGGACACCGACGGCCTCCATCCACGATCCGAAGGACGACACCGCGGCCCCGCACCAGAGCGCGCGGTAGTGGCGGTGGCGGAGCACGCCGAGGAACCGCGCGAGCCCGTCGTTCAATCCGGACTCCCCTTCCGCCCCGTCCGACGGAGCGGGCTGCGCGATCACTGGATCGGGGTCGCGCTCTTCCATCAGAGCGAATCCTCCGCCGCGCGGTGGGCCGGATCGTTCACGAACCGCAGCGCATGGAAGCCCGAGCCCGCCAGCAACGAGAAGACGACCATGCCCCCGATGAACGGCGCGAACACCGCCATCCACAGCAGCCCGGAGCCCGTCAGCCCGGGCAGGTTCCCGCCGACGATCCATCCCAGCGCGACGCCCATGCCGCCGATCAGCCAACCGACGGAGGCGTGCGCGCAGATAACCAGCGCGACCCCCGGCGTGGTCCGCCACCGGCGCCGGCGCCCGAAGAACCGCATGCCGGTGAACTCGATGGAGGTGAGCGCCAGCAGCACGAACCACGAGATGACAAAGAAGATCGGCGGGTACCACCACCGCGCGCCGTGCGCCGCCGCCGTGGGGGCGAGCGTGGAGAGCGCCATCGTTGCCGACGCCAGCGCCAGCGTGACCAGCAGCAGCGTCGCGGCGGAGCGGGCTTCGATCGACACCCCGCCCCACAGCGCCTCGCGCCTCGCCAGCACACCCCACCAGGTGCCCAGCAGCGCCCCCCACGAGGCGCGCCGCTGCCAGGGCGAGCCGGGGCGCGATTCGGGGCGGGATCGCGCGATCGCTCGACCGCACTCCGGGCACGCCCCGGAGGCGGGCAGGCCGTCGAGCGCGTACCCGCACTGCTCGCACAGCAACGAACCCGGGCTCAGTGGAACGGGGGCCAACTTCGGCTCCGCAGCGGGGAGGAGGCCCCGGTAAGCGTGTACTATCTTCGCGTGGGCCGCGTCCAGTTCATCGGCAGGCATCATCCCCTGTACCCGCAGGAAGTCGAACTGCGGGAGCGGGTGCTGCTGTCGCCGGTGGGGCTCGACCTGGCCGGGTTCCAGCGGCTGTTCCCGGGGGTCGAGGAGCGGCTCGAGCACTTTGTGACCGTGATCGAGCACCCCACGGGGCGCCGGGTGATCGGCTGCGTCTGTCTCCTGCCGCACTTCCCGGGGACGGGGGTGGGGAAGTTGATGCAGATGGCGGTCGACCCCCAGCGCCAGCGGGAGGGGATCGGACGAGAACTCGTCGCCGAACTCGAACGCCGGGCTTTCGGCGAGCTGTCGCTCTCGGAACTCTTCTGCCACGCCCGGAACGACGCCATCCCGTTCTACGAACGCATGGGCTGGACCATCGATGGACCTCAGTTCATCGAGGCGGGGATCCCGCACCACCGAATGGTCTTCCGTCCACCGGCCCAGGACCCCCAGTGACCCTCTTCGGGGGCCGGGACGGGTCCGGGGGGCGGGTCCGG
>DOJA01000281.1 GCA_003511945.1 Phycisphaerales bacterium
GTGGGGGCGGGGCTCACAGACCACCTCGGCGCGGCACAAGGCCGGACTCAGCCAGGCGCGAGAGCACCTGCTCGCCCTTGGCGAGCCAGGTCTCGCGCTCCACGCGCCGGCGGCGCGCTTCGGGGTCTCCGGGCTGACTGAGGGCCGCGCGGATGGCCTGCGCGAACGCCTGGGGGCCTCGGGCCTCGCGGACAAATCCGGCGTAGTGCGCCAGTTCGTCAAAGCCCGTCGAGACGACCGGGCGTCCGACCGCGAGGTACTCCTTCAGTTTGACGGGGTTGCAGGCCCGGATCCACGGGCTGTCGTTCCAGGGCATGATGAGGACATCGCAGGACGCCATGTAGGACGCGACGCGCTCGTAGGGACGCTGGCCCAACAGGTGGACATTGGGGAGCGGGCACCACCCCTCGGGGAGCGAGCAGGCCCCGATCATGACGAAGGTGACATCAGAGAGCAGGCGGGCGACCTCGACGAACAGCGGAGGGTCGAAGGTGTGGGCGTCGATCCCGCCGATGAACCCGACGCGCGGACGGGGCAGGGCGCGGACATCGTCGGGCTCGTCCTTGTCTCGCCCCGCGGCGGAGAACATGTCAAAGTCCACGCCGTGGTCGATGAAGAGGGCGGGCGTGCTCTCGTTGCGTTCCTCGTTCATCAGCGAGCGGGAGCAGTAGACGGTGAACTCGGCGCGGTCCTTGAGGGAGCGGTCGTAGCCCCGGATCCGCACCGGGTCGACGCCCGCGAAGGCCTCGTACCGGTCGGTGCGCTGGTAGACGACGCCCACGGCGTTCAAGCGGTCGGTGTAGGGCGCCCCGGGGGGGCAGGCCACCCACACCAGCGGGCGCCGGATGCCCAGGCGCCGGGCGGCGCGGCGGACCTGCGCGGGCAGCAGGGCGCCGGTCACCACGCCCCCCGCGCGTCCCGGGGCGGCCAGGGGACTGAAGACCGCGAAATCGTCGCGCACGCGGACCAGCCCGCGCCGGAGGGAGCGCAGCTTGCGGGCGACGCGCTTGAAGAACATGGCGCCCTCGCCCAGGCGGGGGACGCGCATGCCGATCGAGTTGATGTACAGGACGGGGACGACGCGCGAGAGTTCGCGCATCATCTGCATGTCGAAGTGCCCGCGGTTGTGGTACCACCAGTCCTCGCCACCGAAGCAGATCACGCCGTCGAAGGCGCGGGTGTCCGGCGGATCGGTCGGAGCGGGGCGCGCCGGCCCTCCGGAGGGCGCCCCCGTGGTCATCGTTCCGTGATCCGCGTCGAGCGCGGCGGTCATCTCTGCTCCTCGTTCGGGCTCCCTGCGGGGACCAGGTGCTACGCGCGGACCAGGCGGTCGCCCATCAGGCCCTCGAACGGGCGCAGGGCGTCCCGGGTGTCGATCACGAGGCGCGCGTGCTCCGCGAGAGCGCCGTAGTCAAAGGCGGAGTGGTTCGTGCTCACCAGCACCGCGTCGAAGCGCCGGATGTTCTCCGGCGTGAGGTCCACGCTGGTCATCTGCAGGTCGTGCTTGCGGACCGGGTACGAGACGGGCACCAGCGGGTCAGAGTACTCGACCTGAGCCCCGCGCCGGCGGAGCAGTTCGATGAGCTCGAACGAGGGGGACTCGCGGGTGTCGTCGACATCCGGCTTGTAGGCGAGCCCCAGGACGAGCACCTTGGCGCCCTTCACCGCGCGCCCCCGGTCGTTCATCGCCCGGGTCATGCGCTCGATGACATAGTGGGGCATCTGGGTGTTGATCTCACCCGCCAGTTCGATGAACCGGGTGGGCTTGCCGACCTCGCGGGCCTTCCAGGTGAGGTAGAAGGGATCGATCGGGATGCAGTGCCCGCCCAGCCCGGGTCCGGGGAAGAAGGGCATGTAGCCGAAGGGCTTGGTCGAGGCGGCCCGGACGACCTCCCACACATCCACGCCCATCTCGGTCAGGACGAGCTTCATCTCGTTGACCAGGGCGATGTTCACGGCGCGGAAGATGTTCTCCAGGAGCTTGGCGGCCTCGGCGACCTCGGCGGTGCTGACGGGGACCACCTGGTCCACGCCGCGCCGGTAGACGAGGGTGGCGAGTTCGGTCGAAGCGTCGTCGATCCCGCCGACGAGCTTGGGGATGGTCTGCGTGCTGTGGCTCTTGCGCCCCGGGTCCTCGCGCTCGGGGCTGAAGGCGACGAAGAAGTCCTCGCCGGGCTTGAGGTGCGGGGCGTGGGTGGCGGCGGCGCGCATCGCGGGGAGGAAGTCGTCGCGGGTCGTGCCCGGGTAGGTGGTCGACTCGAGCACCACGAGCTGCCCGGCGCGCAGGGTGCGCCCGATCATGTCCGCGGTCACGAGGACATACGAGAGGTCCGGCTCCTGGTGGCGCCCCAGCGGCGTGGGCACGCAGACAATCACGACATCCGCCTCCCCCAGGCGGGTGAAGTCGGTGGTGGCCTCGAAGCGGTCGCTCTCCGAGAGGTCGGTCGTCACCTCGGCGCCGAGGTGCTTAAGGTAGTTCTCACCCCGCGCGAGCATGGCCACCTTCTTCTCGTCCACATCGAAGCCCAGCACGGGCAGCCCGCCCCGGTGAAGAGTGTGCGCGAGGGGCAGCCCGACATACCCCAGCCCGACCACGCCGACGACGGCGCTGGCGGACTCGATCTTCGTCTTGAGCGCCTTGAACGCCGACATGCTCGTGCTCCCGCCCCGCGGCGCCGTCATGGTTGCCGTACCGTTCCTCATGGTGTCTTCTCCCCGGAAATGAACCCGCGGACCGTGCTCAGGAGCGACTCGCTCGCCCACGGGCCGACCCGGCCCGCGGCGGCGACCTCGTCCAGCCGGTCGAGCCGGTCCTTCAACTCGTTCTCGTCAAACGCGACGGCCACCTTCCCCAGCTCGAGGAAGCGCTGCGCCGTCGCCAACTGATGGTCGTTCCTCGTCTCTTTCAGTTCGCCCCGCCGGGGCATCACAAGGATCGGCTTGCCCGTCGTCATCGCGGTGATGATCGAGCCCATGCCCGCGTGCGCGACGATGACCTTGGCTTCCGCGACCCGCTGGGCGAACTCGGGCGGCTGCAGGAACTGAGTCCACTTCACATGGCCGGGGCGCCACTCGGTGGGGCCGATCTGCGCAAAGACATCGCCCCGGCGGCGTTCGCCGGCCCACTCGTCCACCGCGCGGACCATCCGGTCGAACGGCATCTGCGCTCCCACGGTCACGAAGATCACAGCACGCTCCCCGCGTACCTCGGCCCACCTTCTTCGGCCAGATGCGCCCATTGCGTCAGCCAAAGGTCGGCGTGTTCCCGGACCAGCGTCCCCGTCATGGACAACCGCTCGACATTGGCGATGCTGTCGATCCACACGGTCCGGGCGCCCAGGATGCGTCCCAGCCGGATGGCGAAGTACCCCGGGGCCGCGCCGGTCGAGATCACCACATGCGGGCGCGTCCGGGCCATGATCCACGCGAGGCGCAGGCCCATCTTCAGCAGCCCGAACTTGTCCCAGCGGGTGGCGTCGTTGATGAGGTGGAACCGCTCGCCGGCGACATCCGTCCGATAACCCTCGTTGACCGTGACATAAGTCACCCGGTGCCCTTCGAAGGCGGGGCGCAGGCGCAGCAGCTGGACCCAGTGCCCGCCGCCCGAGGCGATGGCCAAGATGCGTTTGGGCTCCGTTTGTGGCGAGGCGCGGCTGTTCATGACCCGTGCTCCGAGAACAGCTCCGAGAGCGTAGCCGCCCTGAGCCCCGCGGACCGCGCCCGCGTGAGAAGAAGATCGGTCACCTTCAGCACGAACTCCGCCCGCGCAGGGTGCTCGCGCTCACGGTCCATGTCGTGGAGCAGCACCACCGCCCCGGAGTCTTGCTCGACGCGCCGCCACACGGATTCCGGATCGGGGAGCGGGGAGCCGAACGGGGTGGTGTCGCCCGAGTCGATCGTCCACCAGTCCACCGGGGCTCGGCGCGTGCGGAGGGTTCGCCAGTGGGCGGCGCAGAGCTTGCCGAAGGGCGGGCGGAAGCGGGCGTCGGAGGGCAGCCAGCGGGATAGCGCGGCGTAGCCCTCGTCGACATCGCGCGCGGCGCGCGCGCCGGCGACGCGCCAGCCATTGAGGTGCTCCATCGTGTGGCAGGCGCACTCATGCCCCGCGTCGCGCACGCGGTCGGCGACGGTCGGGTGAGCGAGCGCGTTGCGGCCGAGAAGGAAAAAGGTGGCCCGCGCGCCGTGGCGTGCGAGCGTGTCGAGCACACGGGGCGTCAGGTCGGCGCCCGGGCCGTCGTCGTAGGTCAGGCACAGCATCCGGCGCTCGGCGCAGCGCTGGCGCATCCGGGCGACCGCCCCCCGGCGCATCAGCTGGGGCCAGGGGTTCATGACGGACTGGATCCGACCGTGGCGTGGTGCTGGGTGGAGACACGACCGGGCGCATCACGCGCCGGGGGCTCGTGCATCCATTCGGCGCGTCGGCGCCAGACCTCCCGCCACGACGCGCGGCTCTCGGCGCCCAGCGATGGGCGGATCGCGTGGATCGCGCCCCACGCCAGCGAGTTCGTCAGGCACCAGACAGAGAGGAGGCGCACGCCGAGCCACGCGCTCGGGGCTGACCAGTGACGCCGGATGAGCTGCGCCTTCGCTCGGAGAAGGCGGACGAGCTTGTCGGCGCGGACCTTCTCGCTCGCGCCGCCGTAGTGGACGATGACCGCGCCCGGGGTGAAGCGGGGGCGGGCTCCGATCGCGCGGGCGCGGAGGCAGAGATCGGCCTCTTCGCCGTACATGAAGAAGGCGGGGTCGAAGCCGCCCAGTCGCTCCCACAGCTCGCGCTCGATGAGGAAGAAGCAGCCGGTGACGATGTCGACCTCGCGCTCGGTGTCGCGGCTCCAGCAGCCCATCGCCTCGCGGTCGAAGAGGCGCGAGCCGCGGAACGCGCCCGTCAGGCCGCACGCGCGGCACAGCACGCTCCACATTGTCTGACGGCGCCAGCACGAGGTGGGGTTGAGCGAACGGTCGGCGAACAGCGTCCTCCCGCCCCAGATTCCCGCGTGCGGGCGTGAACGGGCGAAGGCGACCAGGCGCTCGGCCGCGCGGTCCAGGACAACGGTGTCGGGGTTGAGAAGCAGAAGGAGGTCGGCGCGGGCCTCGCGGGCGGCGAGGTTGTTGGCGGCGGCGAAGCCGATGTTCTCACGCAGCCGGATGAGGCGCACCTGTGGGAACTCGCGGGCGATGGCCTCGGCGCTGGCGTCCTTCGAGTCGTTATCGACGACGATGACCTCGTGGGCGAGGGCGGGCGTCTCCCGCGCGAGGGAGCGGAGGGCCTCGAGCGTCATATCCCGCGTGTTGTACGAGATGACGATGACGGTCAGTTCCGGTGTGCTCGTCGCGCTGGTCATGGGTGCGCGGGCTCCTTCTCAAGGAGGCCGAACTCGCGGGGGGGCAGGATCGCGGGATCGACCGCGCGGCTCATGACCAGCGCACGCGGGGTGGCGGTGGTCACCGAGAATCCCTCGCGCTGGTACATCGCGATGGCGCCGCGGTTGTGGGCCTCGACCCGGAGGCGGACCTCGGAGCGGTCGTGGATCGCGGCGCGGTGCTCGCAGAGCGCGACGAGGCGCTGCCCGAGGCCCTGGCCTCGCGCCCGGGGCGCGACCGCGATCAGTTCGAGCCACAGACGCTCAGCGCGGGCGGGGCTGACAGCGCCGATCGGGCTTGGCGCCGGCGCAGCGCGCGCGGTGAAGCGGTGGCGGAGGATTCGCCACAGGGCGATGGGGCGGAGGGCCAGGACAACCGGGTCGCGCCAGGACGGGCGGCCGAACCGACGGCGTTCGCGCTTCCACACGGACTCGTCGAGGATGACCAGCAGCAGCGCTACGCACTCGGAGGCGCGCCTCACGGCCCAGACTTCGGCCGCCGCGGACGCGATCGCCCCGCGCCACCAGCGCTCGGCGGCACGGCGCGAGGCCTGCCAGCGCGCCGTGGTCGGGAACGACGCGCGGCAGATCGACGCGAGCGCGGGCGCGTCGCCGGGCGTCGCCCTTCGGATGACCAGCGCACCGACGGGATCGTCGACGGGGTCAGTCACGCCCGCTCTCCTGCGACTTCCCGCGCCGCAGCAGCGACCCGCGGGCGGCGTGCTTGACACGCTTGAGCAGCCCGGTCCGCTCGAGGAGCGGGCGCAATGCCGCGCTCGTTCCGGACACGGCGCGCGAGAGCCATGCGTCGGTCCGGGAGCGCCAGCCGCGCCCGTGCAGACGGTAGGAGGCCTCCGTCCATGAGCGGGTTCCGAAGGTGCGCTTGTGCTCCGCGTCGCCGAATCCGAAGTCCATGCGGTCGATCGGCAGCGTGCAGAGATCCTTCAGCACCATGGTGAACAGCACGGTGCCCGGGGAGAGGTCGCGGAACCGCGAGTCGTAGCCGCGCCCCTCGCACTGATAGGTGGAGCCGTACACGCTGCCGATCTGGTAGGCGACGGGCTCGCCTCCGCCGACCAGGGTGTAGCAGCGCATGCGGCCCAGGCGCGCTTCTGATGTGAGGATCGGGCCCCACACCGACGCGCCGGCGTTCGAGACGGGCAGATGACTCTTGTAGCTCTGCGACGCGATGCGGTCCATCACCGCGATGAACCCGTCCACGCTTGAGGGCTCGGTGTGCAGACGCAGCGCAAGGTCTCCTCCGAAGTTCTCAGAGGCCTTGCGCTCGTAGCGCCGGAGCTTCTTGCGGAAGTCGCCGCTGTGGTGAGCGAGACTCCCCTCGACGGACCCGCGCTCCAGTTCGACGATCCAGTGCGGATCGCTCACGACGCGTGCCGCGCCGAGGCGGAGGGCGATCGCTTCGAGCGGCCCTCCCGCGACGAGGTGGTTGAAGTGGACCGCGTCGACCTGGTTCGAGCCGATCATGGACTGCAGGTGGCTCTCGATCAGGGCGCACGCCTCGTCGGAGCCGTCGGTGAGGAGGCCGTCGTAGACCGCCTCCAGCAGGCGGAGGCGCGGGCCGGGGATCGACCAGTAGCCCAGCCGGTGGCGGGTCCTGGAGGCGCTGGTCCTGGCCACGACGGCGCCGACGCAGCGCCCATCGCGCCGGAACATCGCCGCGTACGCCCGGGCGGAGTCTCCGAGCGCGTCGAGGGTGGTCAGGTAGCGGTCCGGGTCGGAGTTGGGGGCGGGCGAGGCCATCGCGGCGCGCAGAGCGATCAGTTCATCGCGGACCGCCACCAGGCGCTCGCGCGTGGTGATGATCGTCGTCTCGATGGGGCGAGTGTGGCTCACGGGGTGCAGCGCCGGGCTGGGTGGTTCGTGCTCGATCGTCGGGGTGAGCATGGGCTGAGTCTTCCTCGTGGGCGCTAGGCGACGAACTCGGGGGCGGGGCGCGGGCCGGGAGGGGAGGGAGCAGAGCGGACACGAGGAGCGGGCTGGGAGGTTCTGGCGGCTGTCGCGGGTCGGCGCAGCGCGGAGCGCGTGCGGGCGGTGAACTGGACGGCGCTCCCGACCATGGCCAGGTGCAGGTACCACAGCATGGTGATCTGCCCGAAGTACGAGACGCTGAAGAACGACATGGCGTGAGTGAAGACCGAGGCCCCCAGGGCCCAGGCGAGGAAGTTCGTGGCGCGATCGCCCTCGGTGGCCTTGACGGCGCGCCCCACGCCGCGGAAGGCGAAGAAGAGGATCAGGAGGAGGGCGAGGAGTGAGGCGCCGCCGCCGCGCACCGCGTTGAGGACATACTCGTTGGTGATGTCGGTGATGCCCCAGTTGGCGGTGGAGGACTTGCCCAGGACGATCCACTGCTGCCAGTTGCGGATGGCCTTGTCGAGCAGGTTGTAGCGGTGCCAGCCGGTCGAGCCGCCGACGATGTCGATGCGCGAAACCAGGTGCCACACGGGGGCTTTCATGACCATGTGGAGCGAGACAAGAATGGCGACGACGCCCCAGCGGACCCATCCAACCAGGGAGCGGGCGGGGTAGAGCGCGCAGGCGATCATGCCGAAGAGCACGGCGGCGACCGGTGTGCTCGAAGCGCACAGGAGGATGATCGCGCACGATGAGGCCACCCCGGCGAGGGAGGCGATCCGGCGCAGCCCGCCCTGCCACCACATGGCGCCGATCAGCGGGAGGAACGAAGCGACGAAGCAGCCGGCGAGGATCGGGTGCGAGAAGGCGCCCTGGCAGCGCAGCCGCCCCTGGCGCTCGCGCGTGATCTCCGGCACCCCGCCGAAGACGGAGAAGAGGTTGTAGCGCGTGGTGCGTTCGACGGCGAGGAAGACCACGATCGGGATGCTGAAGCCGATGAAGGCCATGACGACGGCGCGGATATCGCGCCAGTCGCGGATCACGCATCGAAAGAAGTAGTAGAGCCCCAGGGCCTCGAAGGAATAGCCGGTGCGGTTCACCAGGGCGGAGAAGTTGCCCCGCTGGGCAGTGAAGACAAGCAGCGATACGACGCTCCAGGCGAGGACGGCGTAGTCCAGCGCGCCCCAGCGCAGGCCCCCGTTCTCCCCGCGCATGAACACGCGGGCGACGCCGAACAGGACAATGCAGCGGATGAAGGTGAAGTCCAGGTCGAAGAAGACAATCCGCTGGGCCGAGGGGACGAAGCAGGCCAGGAGCAGCCCGGGGATCACCGCGTACCGGCGCGGGACGAGCAGCGTCGCCAGCCCCAGGAGCATGAGCATGGCCAGCCCCACCGGATGAATGGTGGTGGTCCCGTGGTAGTCCTTCAGCCAGAAGGGATCTTCGTCCACTTGGGCTCAGACTCCTCTGGCTCCGGCGCCGACTTGGGGCGACGCCGGGCTCGGACGGTGGGGGGGATGGTGGGCGGGGTGGGG
>DOJA01000024.1:0-387 GCA_003511945.1 Phycisphaerales bacterium
GGGGGGGCCGGGGGCGGAGCTTGGCGGTGGGGCGCTGCGTGCGGTGCCGATGCTGCGGGCGCGGGCATGAGATCACCTCGATCGACCCTTCGATACGCACCCCGGCGCGCCGGGCTGCCCCTGGGAGGAGCATTATTGACGATCGGTCGGCGGCGCGCCGGCCCGGGAACTTGACCGCTCCCCGCACAGCCGGTGCAATGACGACGCGCTCCGGGCGTTGGAGCAGCCCTTGAAGGAGCCAGATCGGATGAGCGATTCCCGCGCGCAACGGCGGCGGTACCAGCGGGTGCTCCTCAAACTCTCGGGGGAGTCCTTCTGCCCGCCGGGGGGTTTCGGGGTGGAGGCGGGCGCCTTNCGCGCCATCGCGGGCGAGGTGGCGAGCGCCGC
>DOJA01000024.1:450-5256 GCA_003511945.1 Phycisphaerales bacterium
AGCGCCGCCGGGGCGGGGGCGCAGATCGCGGTGGTCGTCGGGGGGGGGAACATCATCCGCGGGGCGCGACTGTCCCAGGAAGGGCTGATCGACCAGGCGACCGCGGACTCGATGGGGATGCTGGGGACCATCATCAACGCGCTGGCGCTGACCCACGCGCTGGAAGCGTCGGGGCGAGCGGCCCGGTGCATGAGCGCCGTGGCGGTGCCGGGCATCGCCGAGCCCTACGACCGGCTCACGGGCGAGCGGCACCTCGAGGCCGGGCGGGTCGTTGTGCTGGGGGGCGGCGTAGGGAGCCCGTTCTTCACGACCGACTCCGGCGCGGCGCTGCGGGCGTCGGAACTCAAGTGCGACGCGGTGCTGAAGGCGACCAAGGTCGATGGCGTGTACTCCGCGGACCCCAAGAAGGACGCGAGAGCGACTCGGTACGACCGGCTGACGCTCGCGGAAGCGATCGACAGGAGACTGGGCGTCATGGACCTGGGCGCCCTGGCGATGTGCCTGGAGCGCCGCATGCCCGTGCTGGTGTTCGACTTCGACAAGCCCGGGAACATCCGGCGCGCGATCGAAGGTGAGAGCATCGGGACACTGGCCACGCCCTGAGCGCCGCGTTCCGCATGGCGTTTGTTCGGGAATTCAGTACGATGTTCATCCCCCGGACCGTGGGGTCCGGCGCACGATCCCCTCGGAGTGCCCCGCCATGACGCCCAGTTCAATCCTCAAAGACAACGAGCAGTCCATGAACAAGGCGGTGGATCACCTCAAGCACGAACTGAAGGGCATCCGCACGGGGCGGGCGACGCCGGCGCTGGTCGAGTATGTCCGGGTCGACTACTACGGCTCGCCGACCGAGTTGAAGTCCCTGGCGGCGATCAGCGTGCCGGAACCCACCCAGATCCTCATCAAGCCCTTTGACGCGGGATCGGTCAGCGACATCAAGAAGGGGATTGAAGCGGCCAACCTCGGGCTGACGCCGGTCGTGGATGGAAAGGCCATCCGTGTCAATGTGCCGGCCCTGTCGGGCGACCGGCGGAAGCAGCTCGTCGCACAGGCGAAGAAGTTCGGCGAGGACGCGAAGGTCGCGGTGCGGAATGTCCGGCGCGACGCCAACAAGCACGCCGACCAGCTCGCCAAGGCCAAAGACGCCCACTTCTCCGAGGACCAGATCGCAACCCTGAAGGACGACATCCAGAAGGCCCTCAAGAAGCACGAGGACCAGATCGACCACGCGGTGGATGCGAAGTCCAAGGAAGTGATGGAGGTCTGAGGGCGGGCGCGGAGGGCCGGGCGGTCAAGGGCCGCGGCTGGCGGGCGCGTGTCCGCCGCCGCACACCAGACGCTGCGAGCCGCTCACAGAATGACCCGAAGCGGGACGGGAGCGACGGGCGGGCCGCCCGTCCCACCGAGGAGAAGAGGTCATACTGCGAGGGGCGCGAAATAAAAAGCCCCGAGCGGCGGTGGGAACCGCTCGGGGCCGGAAAAGGAAAGGGGTCGGTCAATCCCCGTTGCAGGGAGACCCCCCTCTCGCTGGTGGGCGGGAGAGTCGCTCTCGCGGGCGGGCCATCGTCGGCCCTGATGGACCCGGGCGCGTCCTTGGCCCGGGGTGATGACTCGAAGTCGAAGAGGCGTGTCGGGGTCGTTCTGCGTGCCCGCGCGGAGGTCCCTGGCCGGCGGCCCAATCTCTCCCGCGCGGAGGTGCTCATCCGCGGCGCACATCCTTCAGCCACGGACGCGGCGGAGATCCGTCTCACGCCGACCTTCGTGCTTCCCTTCCCTGTGTTTCAACGCCTCCTCGATGGTTGCTCGCTCCTCGGAGCCGGGAGAGAGCGGAGAATGACGAATCTTGAATCCTGCTGCTCGATGCCTGATGCCTGATGCCTGGTGCCTGATGCCTAGTGCCTGATGCCTCCTCCCTCACGAACACCCCATGCTGTGGCCGCAGTTGAGGCACTTGTAGCACGCGCCGTTCCGGACAGTGATCGTGCCGCAGACATCGCAGGCGGGCGCATCGCCCTGGCAGTCGGTCATGGCGACCGAGAGCGCGCTGACGGCCCCCGCGGGCGTCGCCACGGTGGCCGACTCGACGACCACCACGGTGGACACGCCGGCGCTCTGCTTCCGCGCCGCGGCGCCCGGGGCTCCCTTCGGTTCGGAGAGCGCCCCAGCGTCCGGAGCAAGGCGCTGGACGCGCTCGGCCCTTTCGACCACGACGACCTCCGCGCGCCTCGAAACGCCGCTCTCCTCGGGCTCATCGCGTCCTGCGCCGATCCGCCTGGGGGCGTTGGCGTCGCGGTAGCCGTCGATGAACTCCATGCCCATCCAGCGGAAGATGTAGTCCACCAGACTCTTGGCGATGGGGATCTCGCGGTTGGTGGTCATCCCCGCGGGCTCGAACCGCTGGTGCGTGAACTTCTTGACCAGACTCTCGACCGGCACGCCGTACTGCAGCGCGACGCTGACCGCAGTGCCGAGTGAGTCCATCAGCCCGCCGATCGTCGAGCCCTCCTTCGCCATCGTGATGAACAGTTCGCCCGGCTGGCCGTCGTCGTAGAGCCCGACGGTGAGGTAGCCCTCGTGCCCCGCGATATTGAACTTGTGCGTGAGCGACCGGCGGGTGTCGGGCAGTCGGCGGCGCATCGGGCGGTGGGTGATCCGTTCGGCCGACTCGCGCACGCCCCGCTCGTCGGACCGCATGGCGGCGACCAGCGCTGCGCGCGTCTCGCGGGCCACCTCGTCGCGGGCGGCGTCGAGAGTGTCTTCTTCCTCGTCGTCTGCGCTCAGCAGTAGCAGCTCGCCCTCGCGAACGAGCTTGGCATCAGCGGGCTTGGAATCCCCCCCGGAAATGCCCCCATCGCTGCTTTTGGTGCTCAGGGGCTGGCTCAGCTTGCACCCGTCGCGGTACAGAGCGTTCGCCTTGAGCCCCAGCTCCCAGCTCAGCCGGTACGCTGATTTGATGTCCTCCACCGACGCGTTGTTCGGCAGATTGATCGTCTTGCTGATCGCGCCGGAGATGAACGGCTGTGCGGCCGCCATCATCCGGATGTGACCCTCGGGCGCGATGAACCGAACCCCCTTGCGCCCGCACGCGTTGGCGCAGTCAAAGACCGCCAGGTGCTCCGGCCGCAGGTGCGGCGCCCCCTCGACGGTCTGCGTGCCGCAGATCCGCTCGTTGAGGAGGTCGATCTGCAGCGCGTTGAGCCCGAGCTTCTTGAGCAGATTGAAGGATGCGTCCGCGCGGGCGGCCCCGGGGTCCACGCGCAGCCGGCGCAGCGAGTCATCGCTGAGGGACCACGCGCCGAAGGCGAACCCGAGCTCGAAGACCGTCGGCAGCGAGGCCTCGATCGCCCGCAGGTCCTCCTCGTTCAGCCCGGCCTCGCGGAGGACATCCGCCAGCGTGACGCTCAGGTCGTGCTCGGGGGCGCCGTCGCTGTCGGCGGCGGGAACTGGCACATCCAGGCGCAGCAGGCCCAGGACATACGCCATCATGTCGCCGATCTGGGCCGTCGTGTAGCCCAGCGCCCGCAGCGCCGGCTCGACCGACTGGTTGGCGATCTTGAAGTACCCCCCGCCGGCGAGCTTCTTGAACTTGACGAGCGCGAAGTCGGGCTCGACGCCGGTGGTGTCGCAGTCCATCAGCAGGCCGATGGTGCCGGTCGGCGCGATGACCGTGGTCTGCGCGTTGCGGAAGCCGTGGCGCTCGCCCAGCTCCAGCGCCTCGTCCCAGGCCCTGACCGCGTGCGTGAGCAGCGCCTTGGCGTTGGTGATGTTCACGCGCCCCGCGCGGACCAGGGTGTGGTCGATCGGCACCGGGCGGATCTTCAGGTCCTCCCAGTCGCCCGCGGTGCGCGACAGCCCCTGCGCCGCACGCCGGTGGTTGCGGATGACCCGCAGCATGTGGTCCTTGTTCGCGCCGTAACCCGCGAAGGGCCCGTGCTCGGCGGCCATCTCCGCCGACACCCGGTACGAACGCCCCGTCATGATCGAGGTCAGCATGGCGCACACCGCGCGCCCCTCGTCGGAGTCGTACGGGACGCCCGCCTGCATCAACATGGCGCCGATGTTCGCGTAGCCCAGCCCCAGGGTGCGGAAGTCGAAAGAAAGCCGGGCGATCTCGCGGCTTGGGAACGCCGCCATCAGCACGCTGATCTCCAGCACCACGGTCCACAGGTCGATGGCGTGCTCGTACAGCCCGACATCGAACGACCGCGTCTGCGGGTCGTACAGCTTCAGCAGGTTGATCGACGCCAGGTTGCACGCTGTGTTGTCGAGGAACATGTACTCGCTGCAAGGGTTACTGGCGTTGATCCGACCCGACGCCGGGCAGGTGTGCCAGGCGTTGATCGTCGAGTCATACTGCACCCCGGGATCTGCGCAGCGCCACGCGGCGAAGCCGATCTGCTCCCACAGGTCGCGGGCCTTGAGGGTTCTGGAGATGTCCGACCCGTCCTTCTTCTTCGCCACCCGCCAGCGGAGGTGCCACTCGGCGTCCTTGTCGACCGCCTCGAAGAAGGCGTCGGGGATGCGCACGGAGTTGTTCGAGTTCTGTCCGCTGACGGTGTAGTACGCCTCGCCGTTGAAGTCGTAGTCGAGCCGGAGGCCCAGGCGCTCGGCGGTCTCCTTCTGGTCCTCGCCCAGGTGCTTCATGCCCTCGACCAGGGCGGCCACCTTCAGTTCCTCGCGGACCTTCCAGTTCACGAACGCCTCGATGTCCGGGTGGTCCATGTCGAGGCAGACCATCTTCGCGGCCCGGCGGGTGGTGCCGCCCGACTTGATCGCACCGGCCGCGCGGTCGCCGATGCGAAGCCA
>DOJA01000029.1:0-3737 GCA_003511945.1 Phycisphaerales bacterium
CCCTGCCCCTGCCAGCCCGCCCCAGTCCTCAACGCTGAGCGCCGAGAGCGCGCCCAGCAGCACGCCCCCGACGAGGGCGCCGATCCACGCGCCCCGCGGTCGTGACCGTGGGGCATCCGTCCGGGTCAGCAGCGTGAGCGCCACGCCGCCGAGCACCGCCAGCCCCGGGACGAGCAGCGCGGGCGGCCCCTTCGCCAGCGCGGCCCCGATCATGGCGAGCGTTGCGACAGCCACCCGCGCCCATCGCCCGCCCGCGGCGCCCGCCCAGCAGGCGTGCAGCGCCCCGACCGCCACGATCACGAACGGGGCGGTCAGGATGTCGATCTCCCCCGTGCGCGCGGAGCGGAAGTACAGCACCCCGGCGCACAGCCCCAGCGCGCCCAGGGCCGCCAGCGCGTCGTCCCGGGCACTCGGCGCTCCGCCCTCGGCCATCAGGCGCCGGCCCACGAGGAAGGCCGCCAGCACGCCGGCAACGCCCGCCAGGGCCGCCGCGAGGCGCACCTCCGTCTCGTCGGTGAAGGGCGAAGCGCCCATCGCGCGCCGGGCGTGGGCGATCGCCATCTGGACCCAGTACATCAGCGGGGGCTTGGCGATGTAGGTCTCGCCGTGGACGGTCGGAACGATCCAGTCCCCGCGCTGGAACATCTCCCGGGCGACGAGGGCGCGCTGGGATTCCTGCCAGTTGCTCAGCCCCTGCGTCGTCAGGCCCTGACCGTAGAGGAAGACAGCGAGGGCGCCGAGGAGGACTCCCCAGCGCGCGCCAGCGCCGCGACTCGTTGGCTGATCGGGCATCGGGCCGTGAAGAGGATACTCGCCAGGAAGCACGCCGCCCCGACCAGCTCGCTGCCCTCTTCGATCCCGATGGTGACGATGGGCGACACGAACTGCCCGCGCCCGAACAGGTCGTCGGCCGCGTACCCCAGCCCCAGGAACCCAAGGGCCACGACAAACAACCACGATGCCGGGTCGCGCGCCCTCAGCAGCGAGAACACCGGAACCCGGGCCAGCAAGGGGGGGACTGTCAGCAGCCCCGCCAGCGCCACGCCCCCGAGCGCCCAGCCCAGCTTCAGCGCCATGGGCACCGCGGGATCGGACCACCAATCCAGGCGGAAGCTGACCCCCAGGTTCCCGCCGTGCGCGCCCGGGTTCAGCTGCTCGTGCAGGTCGAGCTCCCGCGCCAGCGCCAATGCCGACAGCGTGAGCACCCAGACGGCGCCGAGTCGGTCGATCCGGCGCGGCCTCTTCCAGACCAGCCACGCCGCGAAGAGCACCGACAGCGCCCAGCACGCCACTTGCGCGCTCTCGACCGGTCCCCGCTCGGCAAAGACCCGCTCGGGGTCGCGCCACCACGGGCCAGCCGCGTGAGAGGGAGCGTGGACCGCTCCGACGAGCGAACCCCACGACGCGAGGAACGCCTCGACCGTCCCGCCCGCCAATGTGAAGAGCGCCATGCAGGACCTCCGTGCCCCTCGCACGGAACGAACTTAGCACAATCTGTGCGCAATCTCAATATTCTTCACGCACTGTCGAGCAGTTCAACGCTCTCAAAGGCCTTGCCCTCGAGCATTTCGAGGGAGGCGCCCCCTCCGGTGGAGACATGGCTCATGGCCGGCGCGAAGCCCAGTTGCTCGGCGGCCGCCGCCGTGTCGCCCCCCCCCACAATGGAAATGGCGCCGCGAGTGGTCGCCTCCGCGATCGCCTCGCCGATGCGCTTCGTGCCCGGGGCGAAGTTCGTCCATTCAAAGACCCCCATCGGCCCGTTCCACACGATCGTGCGCGCCCCCAGCAGCGTCTGCGCGAACGACTCGCGCGTCGCCGGCCCGATGTCCAGCCCCATCAGACCCTCGGGTATCTCTCCCTTCACCGTCTGCGCCGGGGCGTGCTCGCTGAACTCCCTGGCCACGAGATGGTCGGAGGGCAGGTGGATGCGGCACGACCCGCGCCCGCCCTGTTCAAGAATCCGCCTGGCGTCCTCGACCCGATCCGCTTCGACCCGGCTGTTGCCCGTGCCGATCCCGCGGGCCTTGAGGAAGGTGTAGGCCATCGCGCCGCCGATGAGGATGTGGTCCGCCTTGGGCAGCAGGTGCGCGATCGCGGGCAGCTTGTCCGAAACCTTCGCCCCGCCCAGCACGACCGCGAAGGGGCGCGCGGGCGCCTCCAGCGCCTCCGACAGGTACCGGATCTCCCGCTCCACCAGGAACCCGCAGACCTTGGGCTTGTTGGCCATGGCGCGGGGGACCGCGACCATCGATGCGTCCGGGCGGTGACAGGTGCCGAAGGCGTCGTTGCAGTACACGTCGGCGAGCTGAGCCATTTTCGCGGCGTGGCCGGCGTCGCCTTTTTTCTCAGCCTTGTAGAAGCGCACGTTCTCCAGCAGGATCACGTCGCCGTCCTTCATCGCGGCCACCGCGGCGTTGACCTTGTCGCCCACCGTGTCGCCGGGGAAACCCACGGGCTTGCCGATGAGCTGGCTGAGGCGGTCGGCACAGGGCTTGAGCGTGAACTCCGCCTCGTAGCCCGTGCCTTCAGGCCGACCGAGATGGCTGGCGAGGATCAGTCGCCCGCCGCGGCTGATGACGCTCCTGATCGATTCGAGCGCCGCCTGAATCCGGCGATCATCGGTGATCTTGCCGTCTTCCATCGGCACGTTGAAATCGACGCGCATGAACACGCGCTTGCCGGTCACGTTGATGTCCGCAATGGTTTTCTTGGCCATGGTGTGCTTCCTTGTTCACAGGGTTCGAGCCGCCGGTTGGCGGGGGCAACATCTTAGCGGAGGTTGCGGCGACAGGCGCGGCGACGCAAAGGCAGCGCGGCGATGCACCACAAACGCCCGCATCCCGTTTCGGTTATGCTGGCGAAAGGTTCCGCCGGTTCTCTCGCAAGGATTTCTGAATGCCTTCCGTCCGCGCGGCGACGTCGCGTCAACTCCCTGAGCCCGGCCACACGAGAGAAAAATCGGATCGTCTACCCCTGCCGCACACTGTCGAGGTCGGCCGGGTGCTGTGGGTCTACGCGATTCCCATCGTGTCCATTCATGTGCTGGCGCTTCTGGCGCTGGTGCCTTGGCTATTCAGTTGGACGGGCGTGATCGCGATGGTCGTGGGCGTTCATGTGTTCGGGCAAGGCATCAATCTCTGCTACCACCGCTTGCTGACGCATCGCAGCTTCAAGGTGCCGCTGTGGCTCGAGCATATTTTCGTCGCGATCGCGCTGTGCTGCATGGAAGACACGCCCGCCCACTGGGTCGCCACGCACCGCTTCCATCACAGCCAGAGCGATGAGCAGCCCGACCCACATTCGCCGCTGGTGAGTTTTCTGTGGAGCCACATGGGCTGGCTGTTCCTGCACAACCACGGCACGCGGAACTACGACGCTTACTACAAGTATGCCCGCGACGTTCTGGAAGACCCGTTCTACATGCGGCTGGAGAAGAACCCCTGGCTGGTGTTCGTTTTCTATGTCGCGCACGCCCTCCTCTTTTTTCTCGCGGGGTTTCTCGTGGGATTCTTCAGCGCCGGCGCGAACGCAGGCCCCTGGATCGCGGGCATGCAGTTCGGTCTGAGCCTGTTCGTCTGGGGCGTCATCGTTCGCACCGTCGTCGTCTGGCACATCACCTGGTCCGTCAACAGCCTGACGCATCTGTTCGGCTACCGCAATTACGAGACCGGCGAACACTCGACGAACAACTGGTTCGTCGCGCTGCTCACCGTCGGCGAAGGCTGGCACAACAATCA
>DOJA01000029.1:3802-4139 GCA_003511945.1 Phycisphaerales bacterium
GGCTGGCACAACAATCACCACCACGACCAGACCAGCGCGTCGAACCAGCACCGCTGGTGGGAGCTCGATCTGACGTACTACGAAGTCCTCGCCCTGTCGTGGATCGGACTGGCCAGTGATGTGAAGCGGCCGCGACACCTGCGCCAGGCGGCGGCGCAAGCGCAGGCGCAACCATTGGCGCTGTCGTCGCCGTCACCATCGCAGTCTGCGTCGCCATCGGTGAATTCGCCACCGCTGTCGCCCGCCACGATGCCTCCGCATCAGCACTGACGCCGCGGCAGCGGCCTCCGCTGTGGCCGCGGCTCTCTGAGCCGCCGGAACGGTGAAGCTTGTTCTC
>DOJA01000320.1:0-4432 GCA_003511945.1 Phycisphaerales bacterium
GAGGAGTAGTCACGGGCGGGGCGCCAGTGCCACCGGGGGCAGGGCCTGGTCAGGCGGCGCGGGCGGCGCGCGGCGCGGGTCGGCGCTTGCGTCCCACGGTGTGCTGCTCGGCGGCGGCCCGCCGGGCGGGCTGTTCGATCATCGCCTGCACGAGGTCGGTCGGACGGGTGGCCCACAGGTCGGCGCCGATCTCTTCAGCCAGCCCCTCGGCGCGGTTGAAGACGCCCCCGCCCACGACGATCTGGGTCTGGCGCGAGGCGCCGATCTCGTTCAGCGTGTCGATGAGCCCGCGGATGCCGGGCAGGTCGCTGGGGGCGCTGGCGAACAGCAGCAGGACATCGGGCTGCGATTCCTGCACCTCGGCGAGCACCTCGTCGGACGCGATGCCTCCCCCGGCGTAGCGGGTGGTGAACCCGGCCTCTTCGAGGAGGTCGGTGGCGATCTGCCCGGCGAGCTCGTCGGCGTCCGTCGGGCCGCAGACGGCCAGAACGGTGCGCCCGATGGGCGAGCGGCGCTGCAGGCGCTGGTTGGCCTGATCGCACAGCACCCGGATAAGCCGGGTGGCGAAGTGGTGCGCCAGCGTGGTCATCTGGTCGGCGCGGTGCAGCTTCTCGACCTGCTCGTAGACGGGCCACAGCACCTCGGTGAGGAGGGTGCGGGCGTCGAGCCCCTGTCGGGTTGCCTGATCGACCACGGCGCGGGTCGCGTCGCGGTCGCCGGTGATGAGCGCTTCGAAGAGGCGCTCGACGATCAGTTCTGTGTTCACGGTTCGTGCTCCCTGCTGGTGGCGCTCCGTGGCCCGCGCTCCGCGCGGCCTGTCGGGCGAGGTCTGGAACCCGGCGAGTCCGCGCCGGGAATGGTGGTCACACGGGGGAAGAGATCGGGCGCGACCGACGCCGCTGACGAGTTGCCGGGTCGGCGCGGGAGAGTCCGCTCGTGTCCGAGAAGGCACGCCCGCGGGACCGCCGGCGGCTGTCTTTATTGGACCTGACTCGAAGCGGGGGGGACACGAGTCTGGGACCGATAAGCGTGGAGCGACGGGGGTGTCCCTCCCCCTGCCCCCTCCCAGGGGGAGGGGGAGGAGGCATCACGAGCGATGCGCGACGGTGCACACGCACACGCCCAGGGTCATGGGCTTCTGGCGCACGCCAGCGAAGCCGGCGGCGTGGAGCGCCTCCGCCATCGCGCCGGGGGTCAGGAAGGTGTCGATGCTACGGGGCAGGTAGCGGTACGCGCCGGAGCGATCAGCGCTGATGAGCGTTGCGGTGATCGGCATGATGCGCTTGGTGTACAGGTCGTTGCCCCACGCGACCAGGCGCGAGCGCGGGCGGGCGAACTCGAGGACCACCAGCCGCCCGCCCGGGCGCAGGACCCGGTGGAACTCGCGCAGGGCGCAGGCGGGGTCGGCGACATTGCGGATGCCGAAGGCAATCGAGACGACATCGAAGGATTCTGCCGCGAAGGGCAGGTTCATCGCGTCGCCCTCGATGTACTCGATGGGGCGTCCCCCGGGGGACGCGCCGGGGCGCGCGCCCGCTGGCGCCCCGCGGGGCACGAGGCGCTTTGTGCGCGCGATGTCGAGCATCTCGGGGGTGAAGTCAAGCCCGACCGTGCGCCCGGCGCCGGCGTCGGCGAAGGCGCGGGTGAGGTCGCCCGTGCCGCAGGCGCAGTCGAGGACCGCTTCGCCCGGACGAAGGGCGGACATCCGCACGGCGGCCCGTCGCCAGGCCTGGTCGCGCCCGAAGGAGTGGAGCCGGTTGTTGAGGTCGTAGCGGTGGGCGATGGCGCCGAACATCCGGCGCACCTTCTCCGCCTTGTGGGCGTGGGCGTGCGGGTCGGAGGCGAGGTCGGCCCCGGTCCAGGCGGGCTCGCTTGCGGGGGGGGAGGCGGGGTGGGAAGCAGGCTGAGAGGCGGTCGGGGTCATCGTGAGCGGATCGTAGTCGGCGCGGGCATAATGCAGGGTCTCGGAGGCGACGCATGGCTCGATTCAGGTTGATCGTCGGGGGGGCCGTCCTTGCGTGGGCGGGCGCGCTGCTCGCGGGCTGCACGACCAACAAGGCCACGGGGCGCAGCCAGTTCGATGTGCTGTCGCGCCAGGACGAGATCGCGCTGGGCGAGCAGGCGATGCCCGAGCTGGTGGACGGCTACGGCGGGGCGGTGTCGGACCCGGCGCTGGGGGCGTATGTGCGCCGGGTGGGGATGTCGATCGTCGAGCAGACCGAGGGGGACTACCGCTCGTTGCCCTGGGAGTTCACGCTGCTGAACAGCGATGTGATCAACGCGTTCGCGCTGCCCGGGGGCAAGGTGTTCGTGTCGCGGGCGCTGGCGGAGAAGTTCACCAACGAGGCGCAGCTGGCGGGCGTGCTGGGGCACGAGGTGGGCCATGTCACCGCGGAGCACGCGGACCAGGGCGTGGCGCGCCAGATCGGGCTTTCGGCGCTGGCCATCGGGCTGGGCGTGGCCGCGGGGAGCGATGAGGGCATGCAGCTGGCGGTCGGCGCCGTGGTGAGCGGCGCGGGGGTGTACGCCCTGAGCTTCGACCGCGACCAGGAGATCGAGGCGGACAAGCTGGGGATGCGCTACATGACCGGCGCGGGCTACAACCCCAAGGGCATGCTGCAACTGATGCAGGTGCTGCAGCGGGCGTCCCAGGGCGGGGGGCGCCAGCCGGAGTGGCTGAGCACGCACCCGCTGCCCGAGACGCGCATCCGGATCATCGAGGATCGGCTGAAGAAGGAGAAGTACGCCGCCGCCCCCCCCGGCGCCGTCACGAGCGGGGACGACGGCTTCTTCCAGTCGCGGTTCCAGCGCGAGTTCCTCGAGCCGCTGGACCGGCTCCCGCCCGCCACCTCGCGTCAGTCGCGCCTGGACCTGTCGCGCCCGGAGCTGTGGTGCGCGCTGTGCGCCGCCGGGCGGGGGCTGGGGCACGAGATGGGGACTGGGACGCGCAACTAGCGCGATGTCGCTCAAGTTGTAGCGGGATCGTCGCTCGCCCGGCGCAGGAAAGGCGTCCGGACCTTCGCCGACGACCCCGAGTGCAACTCTGTTCATCCCGGAGTCTCTGCTCCCAAGGCGGGCGATTCACTTGCCCGCCGCTCTACCACTTCTTCACTCGTCTGCGCGCTACGCGTGCAGACGAAGTGCTCTAGCGCTCGCCGGCCCCCGCGAAGAAGCGGGCGAAGTTGGCGTGCTCGAACCCGGCGACTTCCTCCGCCGACCATCCTCGGGAACGCAGGGCGGCGCTGAGCAGCGCGAGGCCGCTGGGGCGTTCGATGCCCGCGGGCAGGTCGTGGGCGGAGATCCCGCCGTCCATGTCCGACCCCAGCCCGACGCACCGCCGATGGCCCGCGATCGCGCAGATGTGCTCGACATGATCGAGCGCCCGTTCGACGCTCGGGCGCGGGTCCGCGCTGGCGTAGGGCTGGGGAGCGATGAAGTTCCGGATGAGGTTGAGCCCGATCACGCCGCCCCGGCGCGCGATCTCCCGGACGGTCTCGTCGCGCAGGTGGCGCTGGTTCGTCGGGTCGTTCAGCACCGCGCGGCTGTTGGAATGGGAGGCGATCACCGGGCGGTCGGTGAACGCGAGCAGGTCGTCGGTCGCGCGGTCAGAGAGGTGCGAGAGGTCGTGGACGACGCCCAGAGCGTCCATCGTGCGGCTCATGGCCCGCCCGAGGTCGGTGAGCCCGCGCTCCTGGTCGGGGGGCGTGGCGTTGCCGGAGGCGTACCGCGATGCGCGGGCCCAGCAGAGCCCGATGGCGCACACGCCCCGCTCGACCCACCAGGGGAGTTCGTCGGGGGTGCGGATGGGGTCGGCGTTCTCCATCAGGATGCCGACATGCAGCGGGGCGCGGTTGCGGGCACGCGCGAGGAGAGAGTCGAGCGCCGGCGCGCGGACCTCGGCGACGCCCATCCCGCCGCGGATCTCCCCGAGCCCGGGGTCGGCGCGGAGCACGCGCGGGACATCGATGGCGATGAGCCCCTCGTCGCGCCAGGTGAGGTAGACCTCCAGCTGCGCCCGCCCGACGGCGTTCGCGCGTTCGGCGTCGCCCGCGGGGTACTGCGACCGCTCGCGGACCTCGCCGGGGTTCGCGACGGCCTCGGTGAAGACGGTGGCGAGCGCAACCCGCACGCCCCCCTCGCGCAGGGAAGGCAGCGTGATCGACGCCGGCGCGTGCGGCCCCATCGCGGGGTCGAGCGGCGCGCGCATCTCGCGCCCGCCGACGGCGAGGTAGGCGAGATCGAGATGGGCGTCAAACCAGAGCGCCACAGACGAGGTCACCACAGAGACACAGAGTTCACGGAGTAGCCCGCTTCAAGCCAGTCTACCGATCCGGGAACCGATCGATGACTTCATCGGCGAACCGGCGCCTGCGATGTCATCAGTCTCGTGCGTGCCATCGCTGCGCTCATTGTCGAACCGAGCCGGGGCGCG
>DOJA01000320.1:4568-7367 GCA_003511945.1 Phycisphaerales bacterium
CCTTGTCGAACCGAGCCGGGGCGTGCCGCCCCGGTCCCGACGCCCGCCGCCACGCTCTGCTCGCGTACAGACCGAGTGACCTCATCGAGATACCGTTCGCTGAGCACCGGCTTGACCGATCCGCCCTCGGCCCACCACTGCTCCGGTCCGCCCGATGCGACAGGCCACTTGCGCCACAGTTCCTCGGACAGCCACCGCTTCATCCATTGACGGACGCGATCACCCCTGGCGGCCTCCGTTGCCTGAACCACGACATGCACATGGTCCGGGGCCGCGGCGACGGCGTGCAGGCCCCAGCCCCCGCGTTCGCACACCGCGCGCATCGCTGCTTCGATGCGCCCTCGCTGCTCCAAGCAGAGCATGACCACTTCGGAGCGCATCCGCCGGCGCTCGGCCTGCGCTCGCGCCGGGTTGGCTCCGATGTACGGCTCGTTGCGTCGGTTGTGGCGCCGATCGACGGTTGGTCTGGCGTCGCCGTGCAGGCGGGCGCCGTAGGTGCCGATCGTGATGTGCCAGTTTGTTCGCATCAGGACCGGGGCGACACGCCCCGGCTCGGGGATCGGGGCGCTCACACGCTGATTGTCCGGGGCTTGTCACTCACGATGATCTTTGCCGCGGTCTTCGCCTTCACTTCGTCCATCGTCACGCCCGGGGCGAGCTCGGTGAGCCGGAACAGCCCCCGCGCCCTGTCCATCTCCAGCACGCACAGGTCGGTGATGACCATGTCGATGCAGCGGGCGCCGGTGAGCGGAAGGGAGCAGGCGGGCAGCACCTTGCTCTCGCCCTTCTTGTTGCAGTGCTCCATGACGACGACGACGCGCTCGACGCCCGCGACCAGGTCCATCGCGCCGCCCATGCCCTTGACCATCTTGCCGGGCACCATCCAGTTGGCGAGGTCACCCTTGTCGGTAACCTGCATTGCACCCAGGATGGCGATATCGATGTGACCGCCGCGAATCATCGCGAAGCTGTCATGGCTGCTGAAGTAGGACGCGCCGGGTCGGGCGGTGATGGTCTGCTTGCCGGCGTTGATGAGGTCCGCGTCGACCTGCTCCTCCGTGGGGAACGGGCCCATGCCCAGCAGGCCGTTCTCCGACTGGAGCGAGACCGTGATGCCCCTGGGGATGTGGTTGGCGACGAGGGTGGGGATGCCGATGCCCAGGTTGACGGTGTAGCCGTCGCGGAGTTCCTGGGCGGCACGCATGGCCAGCTGATCGCGTGTCAGGGGCATGGCGCGAGTATACATGGCGCTCGGCCCGCCCCGGTTCGTTCCCGCGCCGGGCGGTATGGTGGTCCGCACATGGAATGGACTGGCTGGGCCTATCTGGCGGCGGAGTGGACGGTCCGCCTGGTCATGCTCCCGGTTGCGGTGCGCCGGCGGCGTCCGTCGTCGGCGATGGCGTGGCTGCTGCTCATCTTCCTCATCCCCTGGCTGGGGCTGGTGGCGTATCTCCTGGTCGGGCGCCAGCGCCTGGGGCGGGCCCGGTGCGAGCGGGCGCGCCGTGCGCACGAGGTCGTCCGGCGCGCCACCGAGGCCCACGCCTCCGCCCGCGAGCACACGGTGCACCCGCACTACTCCAGCCGCCAGGCCGACCTCGTCGCGGTGGCGGAGAAGATCGGGCAGTCGCCGATCCTGGGCGGGAACGCGCTCGAGGGCGTCGCCGACACCGAGGAGGCGATCAAGCGGATCATCGAGGACATCGATCAGGCGACGAGCCATGTCCATGTGCTCATCTACATCTACGGCGACGACCGCACGGGGCGAAGAGTCGGCGAGGCGCTGATGCGGGCGGCGGCGCGGGGGGTGTGCTGCCGCGTGCTGGTGGACGCGGTCGGGTCCAAGCGGATGCTGCGGGGGCTGGCGCCGCGCCTGCGCGAGGGTGGCGTCGAGGTGGTCGCGCTCCTGCCCGTGAACCTGGCGCGACTGCTGCTGTCGCGCCTGGACATCCGAAACCATCGCAAGCAGGTGATCATCGACGGGCGCACCGCGTGGACCGGCTCGCAGAACATCGTGGACCCCGACTACGGCAGGAAGAACGCGCCGCAGTGGCGCGACCTGATGCTCCGCGTGCGGGGCCCGGCGGTGCTGGCGCTCCAGCGGGTGTTCCTGGAGGACTGGTACGCCGAGACCGGGCGCCTGCTGGGGGACGACGAGCACGGATCGATCCTGCCCGCGCCGGAGACGCCCGGTGAATCGGCGGTGCAGGTGGTGCCCAGCGGCCCGCACATGCTGAGCCGCACGCTGCAGGACCTGTACCTGGCCGGGATCCAGGAGGGCGAGCGCCGGATCATCATCACCTCGCCCTACTTCGTTCCCGACGAGCCGGTGATGGCGGCCCTGCGCGTGGCGGTGATGCGGGGGGTGCGGGTGGACATCATCGTGCCCGCGAAGACCGACAACGCGATCGTGAACGCCGCCAGCCGCGCGTACTTCAGGGAGCTCGTGCTCTCGGGGGCCAATATCCACCTGCACCGGGACGGGCTGCTGCACTCCAAGACCATGTGCGTGGACGACTCGTTCGCGATGATCGGCTCGAGCAACTTCGACATCCGCTCGTTCGACATCAACTTCGAGCTCAACCTGCTGATCTTCGGCCCGGCGGTGACGACCCGCCTGCGGGCGCTGCAGGAGCGGTACATCACCGAGTCCACGCTGATGACCGAGCGGGACGCCACCACGACCACCCGGGTGCGCCGCTACGCCGAGGACTTCGCGCGGCTGTTCAGCCCGCTGCTCTAGATCACTCGTCTGCACGCTACGCGCGCAGTCGAGTTGAGATGGGGTAGAGCGGCGGGCGA
>DOJA01000320.1:7453-7671 GCA_003511945.1 Phycisphaerales bacterium
AGTGAATCGCCCGCCTTGGGAGGAAGACCAGGCGATCAGGCCTGTCGCCGTTTCGGTTGTTGACCTGTCATGCCCAGCGACGGATCAGCGATCCCGCTCGTCCTGCACCGAAACTGCTCGGATCGCCTGCACCAGTTCGCCCAGCGAGCCCACCGTGAGGTCCGGGCGCGCGTCGCCGGCGCCGCTGGCCGAGGCCCCCCCGGAAGTGCCCCCGGAAG
>DOJA01000109.1 GCA_003511945.1 Phycisphaerales bacterium
GGGGGCCGGGGGGGGGTCCGGGGGGCGCCCCCGGCACCGACCTGCTGCCCCGCTCGGCGGCGATGCTCGGCGCGGCGCTGCTGCACTCCCCCAGCGCCGAGCGGGACATCGCGGTCCGGCGGGCGATCGAGCTGCTGGAAGGAGCGCTCGCGGTCATCGACCGCCCCGCGCACCCGCGCCGCTGGGCCCAGGTTCACGCCTCGCTCGGGGCGGCCTGGAGCGCCCTCCCCGGGGGCAAGCGCACGGAGAACCTCCAGCGGGCCATCACCTGCTTCGACCGCGCGCTCGAGGTGTGGACCGAGGCCTCCGAGCCGCACGCCTGGGCGCTCGTCCAGAACCTGCTGGGGCACGCGTGGGAGGCGCTGCCGACGGGCGATCGCGCCGCGCACCTCGTTCGCGCCATCTCGTGCTACGAGGGCGCCCTTCGCGTCCACACCAGGGAGTCCCACCCGGCCCCGTGGGCGACGCTGATGAACAACCTGGGCAACGCGTGGGTCCAGCGCCCCGACGGCTCGAAGAGCGCCAACACGCGCAAGGCCATCGATCACCACCAGAAGGCGCTGGAGGTGTGGTCGCGCGAGGGGCGCCGGGGGGAATGGGCCGCCACGCAGAACAACCTGGGCAACGCCTGGGCGCTCCTGCCCGGGAACGACCGCGAGCGGGCCGAGCACCTGCGCGAAGCCATCGTCTGCTACAAGGCCGCGCTCGAAGTGCGCACGCGCTCGACCTCGCCCCACGAGTGGGCCGCCACCCAGAACAACCTCGGGAACGCGTTCCTGCTCCTCCCCGACGACGGCTCGGGACGACCGGCCCGCGAGGCCACCGAGTGCTTCGAGCACGCCCTGAGCGTCCGGACGCGGGTTGGCTCGCCCGTCGACTGGGCCCGCTCCCAGGCCAACCTGGGCCACGCCTGGGCCAGACGCACCGATGGGAGCGTGCCCGAGCATCTCGCCCGCGCGGTGCACTGCTATTCAGAGGCGCTGGGCGTGCTCACCAAGAAGGACTTCCCGCACCACTACGAACTGATCCGCGCCCGCCTCAACGAGGTGCAGGACCGGCTCGACGAGGCGGAGATGCTGAGCTAGGGGTCTTCGTCCGCCGCGGCGGGCGAGTTGAGTAGGGGTCGAGCGACGGGCAAGTGGATCCCCCGCCTTGGAAGGCAAGACCCCGGGATTCGCGCCGCGATCTCACTCCTCGGCTTGAGCAATCGCGCCCGGCACGGGCTCCGCACGCGCTGAGGACCGCTCACAGAATGACTCCAAGAGGGCCGGGAGAGACGGGCGGGCCGCCCGTCCCACCGAGGAGAAGAGGCCATTCTGTGAGGAGCGCTTATTCCCCCTGCACGATCGTCTGCGCCCGGTCCGGCCCGACGCTCACCACCTCCGCGGGCACGCCCAGCGCCCGCTCGATGAACTCGACATACCGGCGCGCCCCCGCGGGCAGGTCCGCGAGCGTGCGCGCCACGGTGAGGTCCCCGTCGAAACCCGCGAGCGTCTCGAAGACCGGTCGGGCGAGGGCGAGCGGCTCCGCGTCGGGCGGGAAGCGGTCCACGCGCTCGCCCCCGATCTCGTAGGCCGTGCAGACCTTGATCTCGGGGAGCCCCGCCAGGACATCCAGCAGCATGATGGCCAGCCCGGTCGCGCCGTTGAGCATCGTGGTGTAGCGGAGCGCGACGAGGTCCAGCCACCCGCACCGGCGCGGGCGCCCGGTGGTGGTGCCGTACTCCCGCCCGCGCTCGCGGATGCGGTCGCCCGTGGCGTCCTTCAGTTCGGTCGGGAAGGGCCCGCCGCCGACGCGGGTGGAGTACGCCTTCATCACGCCCACGACTCGCTGCACATGGCGGCAGGGCAGCCCCGTGCCCACCGGGATCCCCAGCGTCGAGCACGAGGACGAAGTCACAAACGGGAATGTCCCGTGGTCGACATCGAGCAGCGTCGCGTTGGCGCCCTCGAACAGCACCGCCCGCCCCGCCCCGACGATCCCGTGCAGCAGGTGCAGGGTGTCGGTCACGAACGGGCGGAGGCGCTCCCCCAAGTGCGCGTACTGCGCCGCGATCGCCGCCCCGTCGAAGGGCGCGAACCCCGGCCCCGCGAGCGGCGCCAGCGAGCGGTTCTTCAGGTCGGCGACGCGCTCGATCTTCGTTCGCAGCGACGCGGGGCGGAGCAGGTCGCCCACGCGCACCGCGGGCGCCCGGTGGGCCTTGTCGGCGTAGGCCGGCCCGATGCCCCGCTTGGTCGTCCCGATGCTCCGGTCGCCCTCGCCCGACCCGTCGCCCGATGCGGGCGTCGCCAGCAGGGTCTCGCGGATGGCGTCCTCCACCTTGTGCCAGGGCATGACCACATGCGCCCGGTCGGAGACCGCGAGGGCCGGCGCGGTCCCGGTCAGGGTTGTGATCTGGTCGATCTCGCGGAGCAGCACCTCCGGGTCGATCACCACGCCGTTGCCGATCACCGACTGCACCCCGGGATGGAAGACCCCCGAGGGCATCAGGTGCAGCGCATGGCGCTTCCCCTCGATGACCACGGAGTGACCCGCGTTGGCGCCGCCGTTGTATCGGACCACCGCCCCGTACCGGGGGGCCAGCAGGTCGATGACCTTGCCCTTGCCCTCGTCGCCCCACTGGAGCCCGACGACGGCGGTCGATGGCTCCGCTGCACGGGGATTCGACGGGCGGGCGGGGGATGCCGACGGGATGGAAAGTGTCGTCATGGGCGGGCGCGAGTCTAGCGGGCTGCCGAGCGGCATTCGGCGTCAAGACCGGCCCCGAAGCGGTCGATCACCCTGACGGGCCGCATCCCCGCGGACGAGGAAGGACGAAAGGCGAGCATGCCCGAGGCGGCCATCCGCATCATGTGCCCGAACCTGCGCTGCCGAGCGGTGCTCGCGGTGCCCACCGAGGCCCGCGGGCGATTGGTGCGCTGCCGCAACTGCGGGATGAACATCAAGATCCCGCAGAAGAAGACCGACGCCCCCGTCGCGCAGCCCGAGCCCCCCGCCAAGGGCGCCGAGAAGAAGGGCGCGCCCGACGAGCAGAAGGCCGCCTGAGCGCGATCACAGACGCGGGCGGTCCTCGTCCTCAAAGTCAAAGTCGAAGTCGAAGATGCTGCTCTCGTCCTGCTTGCCCCCCACGAGCGGCTCCTCGATCTCGTCCCCGTCCACGGTCTGCGAGTCGTCGTCGTCCTCCGCCGGCTTGGCCTTGGGCTTGCTCGCCCTCTGCGGCGGCGTGGGTGAGGGGGGTGGGGTGTCGGCCATCGAACTGTCCGCCGAACGCTGGGCCGGCTTCTTCGGGGGCGACACCTGCGCCGGCTGCCCGTCCACCTGCACAGTCAGCAGGAACTCCCCCAGCCCGAGGATGTCCCCCGCGCCGAGGTCGGACTCGGTGATCCGCTCGAAGTTGCGGAAGGTCCCGTTACTGGAGCCCAGGTCCCGCACCCGGACGCGGGAGTCTTCGACCTTGATCTCGCAGTGATGGCGCGAGACCACCGGCAGCGGGATGCGGATCGTCGCGTCGTCCTGACGCCCGACGATGTACTTGCCCGCCTTCAGACGGATGTCCTTGCGCGAGCCGTCGGGCAGGAAGATGACCAGCGTAACCTTCACGGGCGAGCCAATCCTCCGACGAGCGTTGATCGGGGCTCTCGCAAGCCCCGGGGCGGACCCCTTGGGAGGCCCCAGCGGGGCGAGATTCGGGGCGCCGGCCCCCAGGAACCTCCGGATGAGAGAGCGTATCGACCTGACGATCGACCAGCAAAGCCGCGACGCCGGCGAGGCGTTTGCGACGGCCCACGAGCCGGCGCGGGCGCTCTACATCCATGTGCCCTTCTGCTTCCACAAGTGCCACTACTGCGACTTCTACTCCTTCGTTGACACCCAGGACCGCCAGGCGCCCTTCGTGGATGCCCTCGAACGCGAACTCGCCCACCTGGCGCCGCACGCCGCCGGGGCGCCCCTGCGGTCCATCTTCGTCGGTGGCGGCACGCCCAGTCTGCTCCGCCCGGACCTGTGGACCCGCCTGCTGGCGTCGCTCCGAGCGCGGTTCGACCTGTCCGATCCGTCGCTGGAGTTCACCGTCGAGTGCAACCCCGAGACGGTCACCCCCGAGCTCATGGGGATTCTCCACAGCGGCGGGGTGAACCGCGTCAGCATCGGCGCCCAGTCCTTCGATGCCGCCCACCTCAAGACCCTGGAGCGGTGGCACGACCCCGACAATGTCGAGCGGGCGGTCGCCCTCGCGTCCGGGGCCGGGATCCCCCGCCGGTCGATCGACCTCATCTTCGGCGTGCCGGGCGAGTCCCTCGCGTCCTGGCGTGCCGACCTCGCCCGCGCCCTCGCCCTCGCCCGTCGCCCCGACGGCGTGGAGCACCTCTCGTGCTACGCGCTGACCTATGAGCCCAACACCGCGATGACCGCACGCCTGCGCCGGGGGGAGTTCGCGCCCGTGGACGAGGATGAGGAAGCCGACATGCTTCTCGCCACGGTCGAAACGCTCCGGGAGGCGGGGCTGGAGCGGTACGAGGTGAGCAACTTCGCCCGCCCCGGCGGGGAGTGCCGCCACAACCTGGGCTACTGGCGCCAGGAGCAATGGCTGGCGGCCGGCCCCAGCGCCAGCGCGCACCTGGCGGGCTTCCGCTGGAAGAATGTGCCGCGACTGACGGACTGGATGGAGGGCGTGAACGCCTCGGGGTTGAGTCCGGTGACCGACTTTGAGCGTCCCGACCCCGCGCGGGCGCTGGCGGAGCGCCTGATGACGGGTCTGCGCCTGCGCGAGGGCCTCCCGGCGGAGGAGATGCTCGCGCGGGCCGGCGCACTGGGAGCGGAAGACGCGCTGCGGCGTGCCGTCGATCGCGCGCAGGCGCGGGACCTCATGCGGTCGGACCGTGGGAGGTGGACGCTGACCGACAGCGCCTGGCTACTGGCCGACGGCATCGCCTCCGAGCTCATGCAGGCCGTGTGGCGCCCGGCGTGAGGTCCATCAATACAAACGCCCGCGCGATGGCGGGCGTGCAGGATCGGTTCCCGTGTGTGGGCGCTCGCGCGGATCAGTTCTGGAGATAGAACGGGCGGGGCGTGGCCGGGTCGGCGGGGATGATGTGGACCTTGCCGTCGCGCCACATGACGGTGCCCTCGCAGAGCGCGAAGAGGGTGTCGTCGCTGCCGCGGCCGACCATGAAGCCGGGGTGGTGCTTGGTGCCGCGCTGGCGGACCAGCACGCAGCCGTGGGTGGCCTTCTCGCCCGAGTACCGCTTGACGCCCAGGTACTGCGGGTTCGAGTCGCGTCCGTTCTTGGTGGAGCCCTGCCCCTTCTTGTGTGCCACGACGACCTCCGAGAGCGGATGATCCCCTTGGGCCGAACGCCCGCAGGGGGAGGGGGAGGGTAGCGGATCCCTACCGCAAAATCCAGCGGGTCTGGGTGCGGGTGAGCGGGCGCCCCGAGGAGGGGTCGATATCGCCCGGGGTGTCGTGCGTGAGCATCAGGGTCTTGCGCAGGATCACGGTCTCGCCGTTGTCGGGGCGGACGGCGGCCTTGGTCTCGCCGCTGAACCCAATGGCAAAGACGCTGACCTCGTCCGCGGCCAGGTCGTCCGCGGGCCAGACAACGATCCCCTCGCGGGCGTTCTCATCGCCCTGCAGCAGGAGCCCCTGGACGCTGACCTCGTCGAGCAGCAACGGGTTGCGGAACGACTCCCGGATGCGCTCGGTGACCTCCGGGGGCACCCCCCGTCCGGAACGGATCACGGTCCCCTGATCGGTCGCCAGTTCGAACCACGGAGCGAAGAAGCGGTCCTCGCCGGTCGAGTTCGTCACCTTGTAGGTGAGGAAAAAGTAGGCCCGGGGCACACCCGCGGTCTCGATGGTGGTGACGCGCAGGTCTCCGGGCTCGAGGGTCAGCTGCCATCGCCTGGGGATGGGCTCGGGCTCGGGGGCCGCATGGGTTGACGGAGCCAGAGCGCTGACAATCGCCGTGGAGGCGATCACACCGGCGCCCAAACCCCACACGCCCGCGAGGCGGGAGAGCCAAAGACTGCGATTCGTGCGCACGCGGGTTCCTCCGGGGCCAACGGACGGGTAGTGTAGTGTCGCGCCGACACTCCGGGGCCGATCGGGCTTCTCACCCGCGGACGCCTTCCCTCTGACCAGCGCCCTGACCAACCCGGGCACGGTCCCTGTCCCGCCGCCGTATCGCGTGGCGCGGGTGACGCACGCCCAGCGCCTGGGGGCGGCCGCCCGGCTGGTGGGGGCCTCCAAGGGCGACCGCGACAAGCCCCGGCGGTTCCTGGAAGCCGCGGCCGCTCATGGGATCGACCTGACCCACCTGTGGGCCTCGGTCGAGCGGGAGGGGGGAGTGCCCCGTCAGGTGTGCCTGGCGGTGGTGGGCGCCGGTCGATCGGCGATGGTCTTCACCTCGACGCCCCGCTCGGCTCCTGAGCGGGCCGAGCTGGCCGGGGTCATCGACCGCGCCTGCGCGGAGATCCCGGGGCTGGCGCTGGCGCAGACGCTTCTGGAGACGCACGAAACCGGCGCGGGTGAGGCGTTCCTGGGCGCCGGGTTCATCTCGGTGGGCGACCTGGCCTACCTGCGCCGACCACGAGCCATGGCGTCGGACCCCAAAGGCACCACCGACTCGTTGTGGCCCGCGGGCGTGGAGGGGCGCCGGTATGAGGTGGGGGACGAGGACCTCTTCGTCCGCGCGCTCGACCGGTCCTACGCCGACACGCTCGACTGCCCTGAACTGTGCGGGCTGCGCTCGACGCGGGATGTGCTGGACAGCCATCGGGCCACGGGGCGGTTCGACCCCAACCTGTGGCGTGTGCTGCTGTGGGAGGGAGAGCCGCACGGCGCGATCCTGCTGAACCCCAGCCCGGAGCAGGATTCGATTGAACTGGTGTACCTGGGGCTGTCGCCGGCGCTGCGCGGTCGCGGCCTGGGAGCCGCGCTGCTGCGCTGGGGCGTGGCGCTGGTGCGCGAGCGTTCCGAGGCGTTCATAGCGTGTGCCGTGGACCAGCGCAACGAGCCGGCGCTGCGGGTGTACCGGCGCCTGGGGTTCGCGGAGTTCGCCTCGCGGCGCGCGCTGGTGCGTCCCTCGGCGCGGCGCGCAGAAGTGCCCTGAAATCAGGCACCGATCGCGCTTATCCACGGTGACTCACATGTTGCGAGCATTCGCGCCGCGCCGCGCGGCGCAGATTTTTTCCGCGTCGATTCTGGCGGTCCGACGGGACTCTTCATCGTCCGCCCGCGCGGCGCGCGCCGAACACGGTTGACGCGAAGATCCGGTGAAGTACCTTCTGGCGATCGGCCACTGACGGCCATCGGGACCGACCCAATCGGCGCAACGGGCGATGGAATCGCGCGACGCCGACCCCAGCAGGCGAACCGGCCGCGACCCCCGGTCGAGCGCAGGGCGCTCGTCTCCCGGGCGCGGTCGGAGCGCGCCCAGGGGGAACCGGGCGTCCTGAAGTCGAACGGACTCGGGGTGCGGCCAGGGTCGACCGGTCGATCGGCGAGGGATGACGCCGAGGGCCGGTCCGTGCGTCAGGGACGATCAGCGTGCAGGACCACAGGGGCGGACAGAGCGTGTGCGATCGCATCGCCGGGCGGGTGGCGACCCGGGTCGGGCGGTCGAGGTTCGAGCGCTACTTCAAGGGTGTCGAGGGGTGGCGACTGGTCGACGGGCGCCTGTCGGTGCGCGTGCCCACGCCCTTCTACGGCCAGTGGCTGGACTCGCGCTTCGGGCACGAGATCCGCGAAGCGGCCAGCGCCGAGGCGGGCGGGGAGTTCCTCGGGCTGGACTGGACGGTGACGAACTCAGCGCCGGTTTCCTCGGCGCGACAGGACGGCCCGGGCGTTGAGACCCGGGAGGCACAGCGGGACGGCGCCGGGGCTCGTCAGGACGATGAGCCCGACGCCGGACCGCCCGCCAGCCCGCGCGGGGATCATCCCCAGCGGGCGCGATCCAGACGGGCCACCCATCGCCCGATCGCGGCCGAGGCCCTGCGCGGGTCGCTGGATGACTTTGTCGTCGGCTCCTGCAACCGGCTCGCGTACAACGCGGCGCTCCGCCTGTGCGACCGAACCGCGGAGCCGGTGTTCCAGCTGCTGGTGCTGCACGGCGACTGCGGCGTAGGGAAGACGCACCTGCTCCAGGGGCTGGCGCGGGCGTTCGCCGGGTCTGGTCCCGGCGCGCGCGTCCGCTATCTCACCGGCGAGGCGTTCACGAACGAGTATGTCACCGCGGTGCGGTCGGGCGCTCTCGACGCCTTCCGGGCCGGGCTGCGCCGGCTGGACCTGCTCTGCGTGGACGACGCGCACTTCGTCGCGGGGAAGGCCTCGACGCAGCAGGAACTGCTCCACACCTTCGAGGCATTGGACCTCAGCGGCGCGCGCGTGGCGATCGCGTCCGACGCGCACCCGCGCGACCTGGCCGAGTTGAACAAGAAGCTGGCGTCGCGGTTCCTGGGGGGCATGGTCGTGCGGATCGAGCCGCCCGATCGCGCCACCCGGCTGGCGATTGTCTCGCGCCGGGCGGGCGAACGGGGGATCCGGCTCGACCCCGTGGCGCTGGCGATGATCGCCGACCGCTCCGAGGGCAGCGTGCGTGACCTGCTGGGCGCGCTCGCCCGGGTGGACGCGATGGCGGTCCTGCTCCCGGCACTCTCTGAGGGGGGGGAGGGGGGCGTCATCGGGCCGGCGCTGGTCCGTCACGCCCTCGGGGGCGGAGCGTCGCCCAACCCCACACGGGCCCCGGCCCGACCCGTGCGGGTGGCGCAGGTGGTCGGGGAAGTGGCCGAGGCGGTGGGGGTGGATCCGTCGGATGTCCTGGGCCACAGCCGCCATCGGCGTGTGGTGCTGGCCCGATCAATCGCGGCGTACCTCGCCCGACAGGTCACGACGATGTCGTTCCCGGAGATCGCGCAGGCGATGCAGCGCCCCAATCATTCGACGATCGTGACGGCGGTCCAGCGCGTCGCCCGACAGATCCGCGCCGGCGCGGTGTGCGAGGGGCTCCCGGGCCGGGGCGATGAGCCCCTGGCCGACCTGTGCGCCCGCCTGCGACGCGGGCTGACCGGAGCGACCGACGCCCGCGCATGACCGAGGGCGGACGGGCAGCGCGTACACTGCCCGCATGAGACCCCTCAGGTGGCGGGCGCTGTTCGCGGGTGTGCTGCTGCTCGGGGTCCCGGGCGCGTTCGGGGCGCCCGGAGCGCTGGACGAGCGCCTCCTGGCGCCGCTGCAGCGGGCGGTGGTGTCCCCGACGCTCCCTCGGGGGAACGATGGCGCACTGGCCGCCCTCCGTCAACTGCGGGATCCGGCGTTGCAGCCGCTGTTTGCGCGGCTGACCTCGGCGCCGTCGCCGATCCTCCGTCGTCACGGGGTCATGGGGCTGGCCGAATTGGAGTCCCCGGCACGGTTGCGGGCGGTGCTGCTCTCCAAGATCGAGTCGAGCGAGGAGCGGTCGTCGATCATCGGCGAGGCGCTGCGGTCGGACCTGCTGGTGGAAGAGGAGGTCCGGGCACTGCTTCAGAGCGAGGGGCTGGCGCCCTTCGTAGAAGTGGTGCTGCGGGGCTGGCTGGCGTCGCGGGGGTTGGACAGCGGAAACGGGGGAACGGACCGTCTGAAGGCGCTCGCGGAGGATCCGTCGCCGGTCGTGGCGATCTCGGCGCTGCTGCTCTTGTGCAACGGTGGCGACACCGGCGCGGGCGAGCGCCTCGCGGCCCTGCTCGAAGGGCTGCCCGCGCCGGAGCGGGAACCGGCGGTGCTGGTGCTGTCGGAGCAGGTTCGCCGGGACAAGGTCACCGGCTGCGACGCCGCGATGGCGAGGATGTTCGAGGCCGGAGCGGGTGATCCCGGCGTGCAGCGCGAGGCGCTCCGCGCGTGGCTGCGCGTCGATGCGGCCAGCGCGGCCCCGGTGTGGGGCGAGGCGTACGCGCGGGCGGACGACCTGTCGGACCGGCTGCGCCTGGCGCTGGTGGCGCTGGAGGGATCGCCCGGCGCGCCGGCGGCGATGTTCCAGCCGCTTGTGGGGGAGGGACAGTCGGCGCTGGTCCGCGCGATCGGAGCGATGGGGCGGGCGGTGGCGTCCCGGACGGGAACCGTCGAGGCCGCGCGGGAGCTGGCGGAGCAGCGATATGGTCCCGCGGACGCCTGGATGATCGAGCGGCTGGAGGAGATCGACCCGGATGCCGCCCGAGCCGGGTGGGTGGGCATCCTGGAGGCCGCCGGGGGGCGATCGAGCGACCAGCCGGTCACCGAAACGCTTCCGATGGCGGTGAAGCGACTGCTGACCCACAACGAGGAAGACCGGGTCATGGCGGCGGTGCAGACGGCCGCCCGGCGCGGGGACGAGACCCTGTGCCAGGCGATCCTCACGGGGTTCCTGCGTGTCGAACCGGCGCCCGCGTGGGCGTCAGAGCCGTTGATCACCTGGCCGGGACGCACAACGGCGGCCCTGGCAGCGCTCGTCGGCGCGCGGGGTGACCCGAAGTTCGCAGACGATCCCACCCGACTGGAGGCGCTCACCGAAGCGGCGGTGGGGCGGTCGGGCCTGCCCGACGCCATGCGGGCCCAGGCGGCGTGGCTGGCGGCCCGTCTGCGCGGCCAGGGCAGCGAGGCGCTCGCCCGATTGCTGGGCGAGCTGGGGCGCTGAGCACCACTCACAGAATGACTCGGGGGGAGAGGGCCACGAGAGACAGGCGGGACGCCTGTCCCACCAGGGGGGGTAGGTCATTCTGCGGCCTGCTCACAGGACCTCAGCGTGCCGCGCTCGACCGGGGTGGCGGATCGGACCGATGATCCCCGCGGCGTGGCCTGCGGCGCGCCCGGAGGGTCCGATGGTCGACGAGATCCCGCTGAGCCGGCCCGACATCACCGACCTGGAGGTCGAGGCGGTGACCAGCGCCCTGCGGTCGGGGCGTCTGTCGATCGGCCCGATGAGCGAGACGCTGGAGACGCTGGTCGCCTCGCGGACCGATCGGCGGTTCGGGGTGTCGTGCTCGTCGGGGACGGCGGCGCTGCACATGGCGCTGATCGCGATGGGCGTCGGCCCGGGTGACGAGGTGATCACCACGCCCTTCAGCTTCGTCGCCAGCGCCAACGCGGCGCTGTATGTGGGCGCGACGCCGGTGTTCGTGGACCTCTGCCCCAAGTCGCTGAACATGGAGCCCGAACTGGTGAAGGGCGCGATCACGCGCCGCACCAGGGCGATCATCGCGGTCGAGGCGTTCGGGAACCCGCAGTACATGCACGAGTACCGCGCCATCGCCGACCGCCACGACCTGGCGATGCTGGAGGACTCCTGCGAGGGGCTCGGCGGGCGTCTGGGCGCCACGCCGATCGGCAAGTTCGGGCACGCGGGGGTCTTCGGGTTTTATCCCAACAAGCAGATCACGACCGGCGAGGGCGGGATGGTGGTGACCGACGACGAGCGTCTGGCGGAGGTGTGCCGCTCGCTGCGGAACCAGGGGCGCCCGGCCAGGACGATGGGGGGCGCGTCGGGTTCGTGGCTGGTGCATGAGCGGATGGGGTTCAACTACCGGCTGTCGGAGATCCAGGCGGCGCTGGGGGTGGCGCAGATGAAGCGCCTGGACTCGCTGATCCTGGCGCGTCAGGCGACGGCGCAGAAGTATGTCGAGCGTCTGCTCGACCACGAGCACCTCATCCTGCCGACCGTCTCGCCCGAGGTGTTCATGTCGTGGTTCGTGTTCGTCGTCCGGCTGAGCGATCGCTTCACCAGCGAGGAGCGCGACCGGATGATCGACGGCATGCGCCGCCACGATGTGGGGGCGGCGCCCTACTTCCCGTGCATCCACCTGCAGCCCTACTTCCGCGAGCGGTTCGGGTACCGGGAGGGGGCGTTCCCGATCGCGGAGCGCGTGAGCGGGCGGACGATCGCGCTGCCGTTCTTCAGCGGGCTGAGCGACCGGGACGCCGACTTCGTGGTGCAGACGCTGGACCTGATGATCGCGCGGGAGAGCATCCGGCGGACTTGAGGAACTCGAACGCGGAGCCGCGTTCTTTCGGCCCGTGAGGGCCGTGGAGTGTTGCCACGGGTGGAGGCCGCCTCAGGCGGCTGGAACCCGTGGACAAGCGCAGGACGCAGGACCACCAGTCCCGTTCCGCCGCCCCTGCGGGGCGGTGGACTTGCGCGTGACTGCGCACCACGGGTTCCGATCGCCCCCCCGGGGGGGGGCGATCTTCACCCGTGGC